>JH610857.1 GCA_000252485.1 Prochloron didemni P4-Papua_New_Guinea
GGGGGATAAAACCTTCCGGTGCGTTACGAACGCACCCTACAGGAAATATTATTGAAGATCCCTATGAGAATAATCAAAGCAATACTGCAACAAGATGAAACTTTTCTCTATATTAGCAAGCGACTGTTACAAGCAATTTTGACTTTATTCTTAGCATCCGCTCTTTGTTTTACAATTATTCAATTTGCACCGGGAGACTATTTAGATACCTTAAGACAAAATCCCCAAATTTCCCCGGAAAGACTGAAAGAACTGCAAGAACAATTTGGTTTAGATCAACCGGCGATCGTCCAATATTGGCGCTGGTTGGTGAGGGTCGTGACGAGATTTGACTTCGGGACAAGTTTTGTTTACATGCGTCCGGTTTCCTTCTTGTTATTACAAAGAATACCGGCTACTTTAGCTTTAGCTGTTGCTTCTATTCTAGTAACCTGGGCTATAGCCATTCCTTTAGGTATTGTCAGTGCCGTCAAGCAAAATACTGCCTTAGATAAGTTCCTCAGAGTCTTGAGTTATTTTGGTCAGGGATTTCCTAGTTTTATCACTGCTTTATTATTATTGTTTATCGCCCAAAATCTTTCCCCCCTATTTCCAGTAGGAGGAATGACTAGTATTAATTATCACTATTTATCTCCTTGGGGCAAAGTCTTAGATATTGGCTGGCACATGATTTTGCCAACTATTGCTCTGAGTATTACTAGTTTCGCTGGACTGCAACGGTTGACTAGGGGACAGTTATTGGATGTATTGCGCCAGGATTATATTCAAACTGCTCGAGCGAAAGGTCTACCAGAAGATAAAGTTATTTACGTTCACGCTTTGCGCAATGCTATTAATCCTTTGATTACTTTATTGGGATTTGAGTTTGCTAGCTTGTTGGGAGGAGCTTTTATTGCGGAATTTTTCTTCAACTGGCCGGGATTGGGACGTTTAATTTTGCAAGCAGTTCAGGCTCAAGATCTCTATCTGGTAATGGCTAGTTTGATGATGGGAGCTACTATGTTAATTGTAGGCAATTTGCTGGCGGATTTGTTGCTGAAAGCTGTGGATCCGAGGATTAAATTGACGGATTTGCAATAAGAGGTAATAGTGAACCGCAGATGAACACAGATGAACACAGATAATTTGATTGTTTAATAATATTTAATTGTTCATTGTTCATTGTTCATTGCTCATTGCTATAGGTTGGCCAAGATTCAGTCACAGGCAAGATGCCTGTGCCACGGTGACAGCTTTTATCAGCTATAAAATCAAATTGTATCATAATTTTTCAGTCAATACAAAAAAACAACAACCAACAACCAATAACCAACAATCAAACAAAGATGAAATGGTGGGCAATGCCCACCCTACATCTAAGTAACAAACAACCAACAACAAATAACAAACTTGTTAGGCGTTGCCCTGAGGGTCGCCGAAGGGTTTCGTTACCTCCGGCCCAACCTACGATGGAGTAACTGTATTCTGAAAGTCCCCCTTTGGTAAGGGGGATTTAGGGGGATGTAGCAAACATTTTTAGATTGGATCTAATATGAAATCGCAAAAAGAATGCTACAGATATAATAGTATTTATAAGTTATTTGTAAATGCCTTAACGTTGGATCCCCCTATCCCCCCTTGATCCCCCTTGGTCCCCCCCACTGGGGGAAAAGAAAGGGGGGAGAAGAAAAAGTCCCCTTTGGTAAGGGGGATTTAGGGGGATAGAAAATATCAACCAACAACAAATAACAATCAAACCTCCGTAATATTAGGAACTACTCTCTGTGGGAAACTTTTAGCTTCAATGCAAGTTTTCATCACTTGAGCTACTCCCTGGGGAGTTTGTCGAGCCAAACCCACCACGCACTCCGAGAAACGCATCGGGAGCAAACTGCGACGGCAATAGTCCATAGCTAAACCACCTGCTTCCCCAACTTCTCGATCTATTGCCACCACGCATTCCGCCAATTCTAGGGGACGGCGCACCCGAAAACAAGCTTTCAGGGCACTGCCAGCCTGTACGGGGATAGATCCGCTGATTCTCAGCACGCAGGTTCCCAACTCTTCCGGTTCTAACGCCATGGCGCAAGCTTTAGAAGCTAACGATGCTGAAATACCAGCATCTTGCATATCCAGATAGCACCAGTCAAACTTGTTCAATTTTCCTGCCATTGCAGGACTAGCAGCCATAATACCAACCCAGGAAAGAGCAGGCAAACTAACTGCTGCCGTCCAACTAATTGTCCGCTTGAGAAACTTCTGCTTCATGATTAAAATTAGCAACTCTTTTGCTCTTTTAATACTGCGGTATGCTGGGGTCAATTTCCTGACTCCAAGCCGTAATACCCCCTTTAACATTGGTTCCTTCAATGCCAGCTTCCTTGAGAATAGCGAGAGCCTTGGCCGAACGCCCCCCTAATTTACAATGGGCAAACAAGGTATGACCATTGACCATTTCTCTCACTTTCTCGATGGCAGTTCCATTTTCCAGTTCTCCCAAAGGTACTAACTGGGAATTGGGCATTTTGGCAATTTCATATTCGTTGGGGTTGCGCACGTCCAACAGTACGTAGTCATCCGCACCGCTGTCCATGAGTTGCTTCAACTCCTGTACTGTAATTTCTGGAATTTCCATTTGTTTCTTATCCGACTCTGCACGAGCCTGGGGAATACCACAAAATTGTTGATAATCGATTAATTTCTCAATCACCGGGCGATGGGGATTGGGTCGCAGCTTCAACTGCCGGAAATTCATCTCCATAGCATTGTAGAGCAACAAGCGCCCGCTGAGAGTAGTATTGCTGCCGAGAATAATTTTAATAGCCTCCGTGGCCTGAATGGTGCCGATAATGCCGCACAATACTCCCAGTACTCCCCCTTCAGCGCAAGAAGGAACCATTCCCGGTGGGGGAGGTTCGGGGAATAAATCCCGGTAGTTAGGCCCTCCTTGATAATTAAACACTGTTGCTTGTCCTTCAAAGCGAAGAATGGAACCGTAGACGTTGGGTTTGTCCAGCAGAACGCAAGCGTCGTTTGTTAAATAGCGAGTAGGGAAGTTGTCCGTGCCATCTACAATGACATCGTAGGGTTCCATGATTTCCAAGGCATTTTCCGAAGTAATCTGAGTGGGATACAAGTCCACCTGACAGCTGGGATTTATTTCTAAAATGCGGTGTTTGGCAGACTCAATTTTCGGTTTGCCTACCCAAGAAGTACCGTGGATGATTTGCCGTTGCAGGTTGGAACTATCCACTATGTCAAAGTCTACAATGCCAATGCGGCCAATTCCCGCTGCCGCTAGATACAAGAGGAGAGGAGAACCCAGTCCTCCCGTACCGATACAAAGGACGCTAGCTGCTTTGAGGCGTTTTTGTCCTTCTAGTCCTACCTCTGGCAAGATAATATGGCGAGAATAGCGTTCGTAATCTTCTTTACTGAGTTGGATCTCATCCAAGTTGGGATTGAGCATGTTTATGAGAAGTTGGTTGGTGGCACAGCTAAAATGGTAATCTAGATTTAGACTAATGGTTGGGGTTAGAAACCCGGTTTCTTCGGGTGTGGCCAAAAGTAGTTGTTTGGGTCTAAAATATGTGTTTGTCAACGTGGGGTAGCTCTCTGGGCTGCCTCCTAGTTTTCAGGGTAAGCTGCGACTCTTGAGAATATCAAATTCAACCGAGAAAGCAATTTACCTAAAGTTGTTATACCAATGAGCAATTAACAATTAACAATTAACAATTAAGAGATTGATAAGAAAAATGCGCTTTTCGCTTTATACAAAGGTGATACAGTCGATGCAGCACTTCTGTATAAAATCTGAATGTAGAATATATTGGCTAGCTTGCCTTAAAATAGCTCTACAAGTTCCTGTATCCAGCTGCTTGCAATCGGGAATAGTCAGAGTTTGTTTTCTTGTCTCAATTATTCGACGCATTTTGATATGGCTACCACGCTGACTATGTACCTGAAAACCGAATTTTTCAAGTATCTTAATCACTTCCAAACTAGATAATCGTTTTAATCTAGGCATATTCTGGTTGTAGCTCAAAAGTAACAACAAGAGAAGGTTTAGCTACCAAACCGAACTTAGTGGGATCTTCACCCTCAAGATGTAGGCTAACAGCTTCAACAAGATTCTGAGAAATTTCATCTAGTGTTTGACCTTGAGTAATTACAGATATTTCTAGACATTCAGCAATATATCCTCTTTCATCACCAGGTCTAATTATAGCGTGTATATTTTGCTGTAGATAACTCACTTAAAATTGGCTCCAATGTCCGGGATTCTTCTTTTCCATTTATATATAGCATTTCTTGGACTCATCAGGTACATCCGTAGAAGTCAAGGAACTGGCGAGAACTATGGACAGAACCAATCTATTTTCTGGAAGTACAGTTTCAGAAGGATGATAATTTTTATTGGCGGTTTTTGACGGAATTATTTGTTTATATCGGTCAATACAAGCCGGAACAAGATTGGCAAGCAGTGGTGGTGTGGGCGAAACGAAGTTTAGACCCTGGCGTACCTATTCATTATAAACCGTTATTAGCCAGTAAGCACATCAGACGAATTTATTTGGATGAGTTAGACCAAATAGGGACGGGTTCGATACAATTAGATATAGTTAAGTTAGTGGTGGAGTCTGAGACTAAAGCTAGCAAACAGGTAAAGCCATTAATGGAACGAGCTATTCAGGAGGTGGAGGATGAATCTTGCCAACGAGATGTTATAGAATTGATAGAAAAGGTCTTGGTCTATAAATTTACCAGTAAAAGTCGGGAGGAGTTGCACAAGATGATTTATACCGAAAGTGAATGGAAAAAAAGCAAGTTATATCAGTCTTTCAAGGAAGAAGCCACCAAAGATGCTAGGGAAGAAGTAAGGAAACAGCTTGAAGAAGAGTTTAAAGAAAGAGTTGAACAAAAAGTTGAACAAGAGATTCAACAAAAAGTTAAACAATCAGTACTTGGGTTTTTAAAGTTGGGTTTAAGTGTAGAACAAATTGCCACCGGTTTAGGCTTGAGTATTGCAACAGTTCAGCAGATAAGCGATGAACAGTAGCGCTGTAGATGCTTAAAACACTTTATTCTATTCTCAAAGTCCCCCTTTGATAAGGGGGATTTAGGGGGATAGTCCCCATTTATAGGGATATTAATATATCAAATCTAAAAATGTTTGCTACAGATACAATAGCGTTATAAACAATTATATAGCGTTTCTTGGATTCATGAGGTACACCTATACACCTGTGGACTGCCTCAAAACCTAACCTCAATTCCCCTCCTGGGAGGGGTTAGGGGTGGGTCGGACTGGGAGGGGTTAGGGGTGGGTCGGACTGGGA
>JH610858.1 GCA_000252485.1 Prochloron didemni P4-Papua_New_Guinea
AGTCTAAATCTAGACTACTATTTTAGTTTAGAAATTGCTTCCAGCAGTTTGTCAAAATTTTGCACTACCTCAATTGCAGTCTCAGTTACAGTGGGCAAACTGGTGAATATTCTTTTTAACCCTCTGATTGCTTTCTCTATTTTCTTCTTACCTTCATCGGGATTTTGAGTTGCTTCTGCTAAGTTGTTCACTTCCTCCAATGCGTCGCTTTTGTCCTCGTCTTCCAGACTGGTTTCATTAGAAATAGCATTTTGCAGTTGACTCAACAGTTCTTTAATTTCTTGTTCCTGAGAGTTAGACTCTGGTAACTGGTTAATGGTAGTATTAACAATCCCGCTAACATCCCCCAGATTGGAATTGTTAACAGTGCTGTTAGAAATTTCAATTTTGCGTTCCATCTTATCACCTTCTTGTTTATTTACATTGTTAAATATCAATTGAATAACTTCCTTTGAATATTCTCGATCCCACCCATTCCCCTCCTGGGAGGGGTTCAATTCCCCTCCTGGGAGGGGTTCAATTCCCCTCCTGGGAGGGGTTCAATTCCCCTCCTGGGAGGGGTTCAATTCCCCTCCTGGGAGGGGTTA
>JH610859.1 GCA_000252485.1 Prochloron didemni P4-Papua_New_Guinea
GGTGGGTTACTGTTCCCTAAAATCCCGAAATTGTGTACTTCATAGCTATGAGAATTGCTATAGTCCAGTGGCACGCTAAAAATGTGGATTAGTCAGCCAATTCGCCGGGTTTCTTCTATTATTTTAAGGATTAATGCTAAAATTTTGGAAAGAAACCCGGTTTCTCAACCTACGGAATAACCTCAATCTATACTACGATGCAACGCCACTATTGGTAGCAAAAATTTCTGTATTTCATGTTAGTTATAAGCAATTCTAGGTTGGGTTGAGCGATAGCGAAACCCTTCGACTGTCGCTCAGGGACCGCCCAACACAAGTTTCCTGGGCTCTATTCTCAAAGTCCCCCTTTGATAAGGGGGATTTAGGGGGATAGTCCCCATTTATAGGGATATTAATTAGATTTTCTTGGAAGGGTAATGGTGGGCAGTGCCGCACCCTACATCTATGATTTATAAAATATTTGTATTGTAGCAAATATTTTCGTAAATATTAACCACCCGATCCCAGAAGTAGTTTAGAAATTGCTTCCAGCAGTTTGTCAAAATTTTTCACTACCTCAGTTGCAGTCTTAGTTACAGTGGGCAAACTGGTGAATATTATTTTTAACCCTTTGATTGCTTTCGCTATTTTCTTCTTACCTTCATCGGGATTTTGAGCTCCTTCTTTTAAGTTTTGCACTTCCTCGGATGCGTCGCTTTTGTCCTTGTCTTCCAGACTGGTTTCATCAACAATAGCATTTTGCAGTTGACTCAACAGTTCTATTGGATCATCAATCAAGGACAAGACTTGAACTGTATTATAAGGAGGGTTATCGCATTGAATTTCCAGTTGATTATAAGCAATACGCTCTTTCAACTTATTATATTTATAGAAATGAGGGTCTTGATTATTTTGGCACTGCTCACAATTGCAGGGTATTAACTTATTATACTTCAATTGCTCGTAAGAATTGTTAATTTTATCTAGTTCGTGAGTAACCGCAATCAATAAATCCCGTTTATATTTCCCGACAACTCTAATTTTAATCTCCCGCTTGCCGTAATATTCAATTACTTCTGCGAAGGTTTCATCTTTTTCCAGAATCACGCCGCTTTTCCAAACATATTGCTGCTGCCAAATATACTTGTGCATGGCCACAATAAACTGAGTGATAATGCCTTTGGGCATGAACTCGTAGGTATAGCGGAGAATGAGATTATTAGTTTCCTCCAAAGTGTATTCTGGCTGATTCTCTGTCAGGAGTTGAGGAGCGATATAAGTTTCCTTTGTATTAGGAATTTGATAACATAGTTTAAACTTGATCATCAATTGTAGTAGTTCAGCTTGAGCATTTTTGTATTTTTTGCCCTGCCAAATATTTGCTAAGTCTTGTTTGGTAAATTTTCCCCAATTATCCCGTAGTCTATGGTTATCCAAAACTTTATAAACTGCTGCAGTTACCCATTCTGGTTTGAGAATTACTGCTTGCCCTGAGCGAAGTCGAAGGGTTCTGTTTAATAAGAGGTCGTCTTGGAAATGGAGACAAACTCCTAGGTCGTGTAAATAACCGCTCAGTTGTAATTTGTATTCTCGTTTTGTAATGCCGTTGTCTTGGCAGATTTGTAAATATTCTCTTAAACGAATATAGTTTCGACCGTCTTGTTCTAATACTTCTCTCACTTGCTTCCAAGTCTTAGGTAACTTATTCCTTACGTGAGGTAAAGTGGTAATAGAATGTTTAACTTGAGTGAGAATATCAGCCAAACCTCGGTTAGTTTTCAGATTGGTGGCTAAGGTTTTCTCTAGGTTGGTGAACTGTCCCCGCAAACCTCGTTCATTAATGTCTTTTTTTCTATCTTGTTTCTCGTTCTTGATAATCAATAAGGGACTTTTATCGCTGAGAAGTTCGACAATATTGAGCCAATAATCGAAATCCGTATCTTCTTTTCTCGTATCTACTACTAAAGTATAGAGAGAGCGTTTGGTTAAGAAGAATTGATGGGTGGCGTGGTAGATTTCTTGTCCCCCAAAGTCCCAGATATTCATCCGAAAATCTTGTTGGTTTTTGTAGGAAAAATACCAGGTGATTACATCTATTCCTCGGGTTGAATCTTCTTGTTGTAGTTCGTAATCTGGATTTTGGATTTTCTTGGCTAAAGTGGTTTTTCCCGCTCCCCCTTCTCCTACTATCAGCAGTTTGGCTTCGTAGAGATAATCTGAGTCTGGTTTCAGTTGCGCGAAGTAATCTCCAGTGGCTGCCATTCCTAGTGCAGCAATTTCTATCGGTGGAGTTTCTAGGGGATTTCCCCACAAATTTGGCCTCAAGTGAGAAAGTTTAGCGATTGACTCCGGCAGGTTTGTTATTTGATTTTCACTCAAATCTAGCTCAGTCAAGTTAGAGAGTTGACCGATTGACTCCGGCAGTGTTGTTATTTGATTTTCACTCAAATCTAGCTGACTCAAGTTAGAGAGTTGACCGATTGACTCCGGCAGGTTTGTTATTAGATTCCAACTCAAATCTAGCTCAGTCAAGTTAGAGAGTTGACCGATTGACTCCGGCAGGTTTGTTATTTCATTTTCACTCAAATCAAGCTGAGTCAAGTTAGAGAGTTGACCGATTGACTCTGGCAGGTTTGTTATTTGATTTCTACTAAAATCAAGCTGAGTCAAGTTAGAGAGTTGACCGATTGACTCTGGCAGGTTTGTTATTAGATTTTCACTCAAATATAGCCGAGTCAAGTTAGAGAGTTGACCGATTGACTCTGGCAGGTTTGTTATTTGATTTTCATTCAAATATAGCCAAGTCAAGTTGGAGAGTTGACCGATTGACTCTGGCAAATTTGTTATTTGATTTATACTCAAATATAGCCGAGTCAAGTTAGAGAGTTGACCGATTGACTCTGGCAGGTTTGTTATTTGATTTACACTCAAATATAGCCGAGTCAAGTTAGAGAGTTGACCGATTGACTCTGGCAGGTTTGTTATTTGATTTCTACGTAAGTTTAATACTTCTAGCTGTTCTAACTCAAAGACTTCTGGAGGTATTTCCTTTAACTTGTCTCTATCACTAGCGTAGTAATCATTGCTTAAATCTAATTCTTTCAGTCCTTGCTCTTTAGCTTGTTCGATCCTGGCTCGAAACTTAGGTGGTATCTCTGTCATTTGTTTGTTGTTTGTTGTTTGTTGTTTGTTGTTTGTTGTTTGTTGTTTGTTGTTTGTTGTTTGTTGTACAGTCGCCAGTTTATTTTTCGTAGGTTGGGTTGAGGTCACGAAACCCGACAGCAGGGGTTGTTGTGGGGTTTTTGTGTTTGTTGGGTTTCGCTATCGCTCAACCCAACCTACAATCGATCGCTCATGAGGTACATTATATACCAGCCTATGAAAGTGTTTAGTATTGTGTTCCAGCAACCAAGCCGGTTATTGTCTAACTATCAACTATCCACTATCAACTGTCAACTATCAACTATCAACTATCCACTATCAACTGTCAACTATCCACTATCAACTATCCACTATCAACTGTCAACTATCCACTATCAACTGTCAACTGTTATAATAACAGCATAGGTATCAGGAGAAAAACCCAGAGCAAAGCCAAAAGAATAAGCAATACTTTTCCCAGACTGAGTCATAAACAACACCAAACCTAAAACCGCAAAACCAGCAGCCACCAAGAATATCCCTTGATAACTTAAAATACCAGCCAAAGAACCTAATAAAGGGCCCCCCAGAGCAATACCCAAGTCAAAACCGCCAATACAAAGAGCAGTAACTCGACCTCTTTCACTCTCGTAAGAGCGATCGCATGTGAGGGCCAGCATCATGGGAATGAACAAACCTGCTGCCATTCCTTCTAAAATAGCAGCCAGCAAGAACCCATTGGCAGTATTGGCTGATGCTAGCAAGACCATGGATAGTATATAACAAACTAGACTAATTGTAATAAACAAACCCCGACCAATTTTATCCGATGCTGGACCCACAAAGATACGGACAGCAAAACTAGCCATAGCGGCTGCAGTATAAAACAAACCGGCAGGAAAATCTACCCCACTCTCCCGCAGAAATAAAGGCAAAAAAGCCACCAGAGTACCGAACAATAAACCCACAAACATGAGAATTGCAGTAGGAAGCATTAAGGAAATAGTTTTTATCATTTCCCTTATACTTCTCTGGGGTTCGATCGCAACATCAACCTCTAAACTAGCTCGCTTTTTCTCTTGCACTAAACTAGCTAAAATAAAACTAATCAAACCGCAAGTACCTGCTACTAAAAATAAATATTGATAACCAACAGTTTCTTGGAGAAATCCTCCTAAAGCTGGTCCTACTGCCATGCCAATGGGTACGGCTAAGGTCATGTAACCAATGGTTTCTCCCCGCCGTTTGATGGGGGCTAAATCTATCACCAAGGTGCTATAACCGGTGGTAAAAGCGGCAATACTAATGCCATGAAAGGCGCGAGTTGCCATTAGTAAAGGAACGGACTGCACCAACATATAGCCTAAAGGAGCAGTTGCTGCTACAATAGTACCGATTAAAACTACTATCTTGCGACTGTGGCGGTCTGCTAATTGTCCTAGGAAAGTTCTGGAAGAGAGCAAACCAATGGCAAAACAACCCATGACTAATCCCACTTGCTTTGGGGTGGCTCCCACATCGGCTATATAAGCGGGTAAGGTAGGTAAAAAGCCAGTAATACTAATCCAAAATAACAGACCAGCAGAGAATAAAATCAGTAAATTTCGTTGGGCGGAAGATAGCAGAATTCTCAAAGTTCCGAAGAAAGTAGTTTCTTCTATTTTAATCTTTTTTAATCTTTCTTTACATTCCCGCCTACAATCTCTCGCACTCGATAAATAGGTCGATTCTGGGATTCGTGGTAAGTGCGCATCAGCAGTTCCCCCAAAAGACCGAAGCAAAATAGCTGCACTCCAGTGAGAATGAGAATCACCACTAACATCAATAAGGGGCGATCGCCTATACTTTGTCCCAATCCCAATTTAAGCCAAGTCAAATACCCTCCCAGCAAAATTCCCCCAAAGAGGAACATCATGCCCACAGAACCAAAAACGTGCATGGGCCGAGTGAGGAAGGTTTTCATAAACCAAATAGTCAGCAAATCCATCAGCACCCGTAAGGTGCGGCCCAAGCCATATTTACTGCTGCCAAAACGCCTAGCATGATGTTTGACGGGCAACTCGGTAATCTTCGCTCCTTCAATAAAAGCTAGAGCTGGTAAAAAGCGATGCAACTCCCCATAGAGATTCAGATCCGCTACTAATTCGGAACGGTAAGCTTTGAGGGAACAGCCATAGTCGTGCAGTTTTACCCCTGTAACCTGACCGATGAGCCAATTGGCTATTGTAGAAGGTAACAACCTGGTTAAAGCTGCATCCTGTCTGTTTTTCCGCCAACCGCTCACTAAATCGTAACCTTCTTCTAATTTGTCTAAAAGCAAGGGAATATCTACTGGATCGTTCTGCAAGTCCGCATCGAGAGAAACGATCGCTTTGCCCCTAGCATATTTAAACCCAGCAGCCATGGCGGGAGTTTGGCCGTAGTTCCGTCGCAGGAGAATAGCCACAATGTCCCTGCGAGTGGATGCTATCTGCCGCAACAGTTCCGCCGAACCATCCCGAGAACCATCATCTACACAAATAATTTCATAAGTCAGCCCATGCTCTGTTAAAGTTGTGGAAATAGCTTCCAGTAAATGGGGCAAACTCTCTATTTCATTATAAATAGGGATTACTGCAGATACAGATGGAATTACTTTGGTGGCCAAATTCTCTTCCCTTGCTGCAATTTGCGAAATCACCACTTCTGTCTCTCCAGATTATTTAGGAATGTAATTAGACATGATTCTGCCGCACCCCCACAAAGTTTGGTAGTAAGACTTGCTTACTTCATGGTATTCCGGGTCGAGTCGGTCCCTGCCAATGCCATTCCGCCCCTTTGTGGGGCTGGAACTATGGATATAGTATAAGTCTCCCAGATGAAGAGCGACGTGATTAACTCTTTCTTTGGTACCAAAAAAAATTAAATCCCCTGGTAAAAGTTCTTCCACTGCAATGGTATGAGTAAACCCTTCTTGCTGATAGGAATCTCTGGGCAACCAAATACCATAATGAGCAAAAGCCGCTTGAATTAAACCAGAACAGTCGTAGTTAGGACCGATATTACCTCCCCAGAGATAATAGTTTGGCTGTTTTTCTGCTTGGAGAGCAAAAGCAATAATTTGGGGTAAATGCTGCTCAATTTGCGATCGGGAAACGGCGATGGCCCTATATACTTCTTCTGCTGGTTCCAGGGCGGCAATTTTGTCTACTGGCAACCAAGCTTCATAATTATCTTCGCAAGAACAAACTAAGATAGCCTCATCCTGTTTTGTGGCGGTTCGGCTTCGCTCACTGCAAGCGGTTCGGCTTCGCTCACCGCAAGTAGATAGAATACGCAGATGACGACCTATAGCTGCTTGAGTTGCTAAAACATCACAGTTAGGAGAATCGTAAAGATCTAAATTCATACAGCAGCGATATTCGCCACTATTAGATTGGGGTATTGGTTTCATAAACTAAAAATGCGATCGCCTTTGACCAACAACAAATAACAAACAACAAACTATGATTGAATGAATACTATGATTGACATATTGGTGATTTTCAGAAAGCATATTGTTTTCTCTTTTCTGATTGAAAACAGCAGCAAAAATTCATAAACAACAAATAACCAACAAATAACAAACAACAAACAACCAACAACCAACAACCAACACTTCGGCGACCCTCTGTGCAGGCAACCAACAACAAATAACCAACAACAAATGACATTGTTAAATCAAGATGTAAAATTAGCAGCAGTAGCCACGTCAATACTAGAATCAACTTGGGCAGAATTTCCCACTTTAACTCCCGATAGAATTGCTCTTACTTGGATAGTGTATGATAACCCAGTGATTGTCAATACTGGCGGAGCATTATCTCCCCAAGAGTTTTGGCAGCATCAAGTGAGAGGTTTTAGCTACCGAGGGTCGGAACTGATTTATCCCGCTAGTGTAGTCAAACTCTTCTATTTAGTAGCTATTCACGAGTGGCTGTCCTCGGAAATGATTGTCAGTTCACCAGAGTTGGAGCGAGCCATTCAGGACGCGATCGCCGTTTCCAGTAACGACGCTACTGGCCTACTAGTAGATATGTTAAGCGGAACCACCAGCGGACCGGAGTTAGGCTCCGGACCCTTTACCACTTGGAAACACCAACGCAATATTGTCAATCGCTACCTTCAATCTTTAGGTTGGCCAGAACTAAAAGGAATCAACGTCAATCAAAAAACCTGGTGCGACGGTCCCTACGGTCGGGAACGGGCATTTGTAGGAGAGTCCCGAGAAAATTGCAACATGCTTACTACAGATGCAGTAGCTAGACTCCTACACAGTATTGTGGGCGGGGTAGCAGTTTCCTCACAGCGATCACAACAGATGATGAACTTGCTGCAACGCCAGCTTACCCCAGTAGATTTAGCGGGTCAGGGTGAAGAGGAAAATCAAATTAGTGGCTTCCTGGGACAAGGCTTGCCAAAAAAAGCTAAATTGTGGTCTAAAGCAGGTTGGACCAGTCAAGTACGTCACGATGTGGCTTATATTGAAATTCCGGAAAGGCAACCTTACCTATTGGTTGTTTTTACCGAAGGGAAAGAAAATAGTCAAAATGTAAATATTCTTCCTTTTCTATCCAGGGCTTTTGCTGCTGCAATGTTTAATCTAGGAGAGGCGAACTAGAATATTGAAGTCGATTTGTGAGGAGTGATTTTGAAAAGAATTAGTTTATTCCTGTGTACTGCTTTGAGCTTTGGCACTAGCTCTCTGGCGGCCCAAGCAGAAACCCCTATGGCTGTTGGGGAAATTGACCGAGAAATATCTACTTCTGCTGAAACTCTTTTATTACCTGAACCCAGTCTTGAATACCAAAAGTCCTCCACTATAGCCCAAAGAGATATTAGACTCGGTCGCCTAACTCGTTTTGACTACAGTTATATCGGATTTGGTTTTAACATTGGCAGTGGTGACGATGAGGACAAGACCATCGGGGATGCGGGCTTTATCATTAACAGCAAAATTGCTTTGAATCCCAGCCTCTCATTGCGGCCAGCCATGGTGCTTTCTGACGATTCAGCATTCCTTGTTCCCGTGACTTATGATTTTACTATTCGGGGTTCTGACCCCTTTGAACCAGTTCCTTTAGTTCCTTTTATTGGTGGTGGTTTAATTTTTACTACCGAGAATGACAATAATCTCGGTTTCCTAATTTCTACCGGGCTAGATTACATCTTCTCGCAGAAATTTGTCGCTAATGCAGGATTGAATGTAGGTTTTCTGGAAAAGGGAACTGAGGTGGGATTCGTTCTCACTGTTGGCTACCAATTGTAATAATTGACCTTCGCCTTGACCTAATAACGCTGTGGTGGGCGATGGCCACCCTACTATTTTATAATAATGTGACAATAATCTAAGAAAATTTGGTTTTGATAAATCTCTAGTTAATTGCTATAATGGCAGATTGTGTGTCTAAATCCTGCTCGGACCAGGTTCAGACATCCCAAAAGCAAAAAAAGACAAGCCCGAAATAGTTTATTTCGGTACTAGTTTCTTTTTAAAGCTACCTGTACGGCAATTAAAAAGACAATCAATCCATGACTTACGCAATTATTGAAATTGGTGGAACCCAACTGCGGGTGGAACCAGGTCGCTTCTACGATATCAATCGACTAGATGGAGAGGAAAGCTCTACCTACTCCATAGACAAAGTACTGCTAGTTCATCATGAAGATGAGATTACCGTGGGTCAGCCCTTAATTGAAGGAGCAAAAGTAGAAGGGACCATCATGACTCATCGGCGGGGACGGAAAATCATGGTCTATAAGATGAAACCGAAAAAGAAAACTCGGAAAAAGCGGGGACACCGTCAAGAACTGACTCGCCTGATGATTAATTCGATCAGCATCAATGGTTCGGTGCTAGCTGAAGCAACTCCAGAGGAAGCAGCCCAAGAAACACCTGTCTTGGGAGCTGCAACAACAGCAGCAGATGATTCAGAATAAGAAATAAAACTAAACCAATAAACCAAAAACAGGAGAAAATTATGGCTCACAAGAAAGGAACTGGTAGTACTCGCAATGGTCGGGATTCTAATTCTAAGCGATTGGGAGTTAAACGCTATGGTGGTCAAGTAGTTAGAGCTGGCAATATTTTAGTTCGCCAGCGCGGCACTAAATTTCACGCAGGAAATAATGTTGGTCGCGGTAATGACGATACTTTATTCGCTTTGGTTGATGGGGTTGTTAAGTTCGAGTATAAGGATAAAAGCCGCAAAAAGGTGAGTGTTTACGCTGCCGAAGCGAACTAAAATCGTAGGGTGGGCATTGCCCACCTTGGTTATACATGGTTATACGAAAAAAAGCGGGAGATTGATAGCCCCGTCTCTTCAGAGCGGGGAGAGTCAAATCAGTAACAATATTTGTCACTATAGTTAGGGGTTTCGTGAATTTCACCTTGTCGCAAAGCTCCCAGGAGGGTTGAAGCGTAGATACAGCGTTGGTTTTTGTTACTGTTCTTTGTCACAATTGTAATCTGTCCCAACTGACCGTTTACGTGACCCAACCAATTAAATTGTAGTCTCCAGGGACCATTTCCGGAACAACTAGCAGCTTTACCTTGCTGATCTAAAGTTGTTTCGCAAGTATTTTGAGCGTTTTTTTCATTGTATATTTTAATGGACTCGTCAAGATTGTTCCAGTGAATATTATTGGGAGCAAAAGTGCCGCTTTCTGCTTTATGCACCGACCATTGTACAATTCCATTTTCTTGGCGAAAACTTGCTTGCCATGTACTTCGAGTTTTAATCGCATTGTCTTGGGCTTTTTTCATAGCGACATAGATTGTCTTTTGAGCTGCAATTAAGCGCTGTTTGTCTACAAATTTCATCCAACTGGGGATGGCGATGGTCGCCAAAATTCCCAGAATACTCACCACGATCAGTACTTCAAACAATGTGAATCCGTTAGCTATATTTTCTCTATAGCTTATGTTTGAATTTTTCATGAAATGATTATAAGTTAGTGTTAGACTAATCTATTACTTTTGCGGTTGGTTATTTGGATTAGGTCTTCTGTGAAGGTCATGTTGATTTACTCCTTGTTTATATAGTTATATTCGGAGCATCTTCCTTTAAAGGCTTCGTTATCGCTTCGGGTCACCATTCGTCTTAATGAAGAAGATGTTGTGGTGGGCAGTGCCGCACCCTACAAAAAAACTTCGCTTATTACTATATCGATAGAGTAAATAGTTAATCATGGGCAGCTTTCCGAAAACCTCAACCGAGAACAAGGGGGAGAAAAATCTTGTAAATCTCCCGAAATTATCTTACTTCTATGAAAATCTCATTAATTCTAAATTGGTCAATGTTTTCGCTTCTCTAGCAATGCACTAATCTCAGGACATTGGTCGGTAAACTTAACTATAAGGCGTTGATCGTTTTTTTCAAAAACTTCCGAAACTGTAGCATATATCTTGTCACTAAGTTCTATAGAGTTTTCTATAAACAATCGGATCTGGATTTTGTTTTGAAGGGAGATTCGTATTTTTTTGTTTGAGATTATCTCAGCTCTTGTACTTGAAACTTTGACTAAACTACCTGTACGCCAGAGAGCAGTATCGATAGGAGTATATACCAGTTTAATTGCTGGCTGAAGTTCCAACAGTTTTGTTTCTTTTTCTGGTGTCAATAGAGTGATTTTCTCCTGGGTATCAGCCTTCAGATTGAAGGCTTGAGACGATTTAACTACATTAGCTGAAGTTGCTTTTGTTTGCTCCTGGGTCGATGATTCTACTATTATGGAGTTAGCTTTAGTTTTGTCTTGTTCTGAATCAATTTTAGGGATTGCTTCTTCGGACTTGTAAGCTGCAAGCCTTTCTAATTGAGCTTTCATTTTACCCAGCAGTCGAGGGAACTCAATAGGTTTGCTATCGTAATCATCACAACCAGCTTCGAGAGCTTTTTGGCGATCGCCACTCATAGCATGAGCGGTCAGAGCAATCACGGGAATGTCCTGGGTCTCTGGATTGGCTTTTATTTTCCGTGTCGCGTCCCAACCATTCATAATCGGTAAGCTCAGATCCATCAAAATCAGATCGGGATGTTCTGTTGTGGCGAGGGAGAGGGCTTCCGCACCATCCACAGCAATTATAACTTCGTAACTTTTACGATTCAATCGATAAGAGAGCATATCCCGATTGATTTTGTTGTCTTCCACTAAAAGAATTTTAGTCATTTTTTTGGATCACAATATTAGATTGACTTATTATCTTCTCCTTTTAGTTTAGCGAGTATGTTGAAAAATGATATTTTCGCAAGACCGTTGATAATTGTTTGAGATTGATGGGTTTGAGCAAATAGTCGCTGGCCCCTAACCTCGTACCAAAGTTTCTATGATCTACCATGGTCATCATAATCACCGGAATCTTGGCCAGTTCTGAATCTTTTTTTAGTTTCCTGATGACTTCCCAGCCATCCATTTCAGGCATCATCACATCTAAAACTATAACATCTGGATGTATTTCTTTAGCAACCTCAATTCCTTCTATTCCTTTTTGACTTGAGATGATGGGTCGTGAATCATGGGATCGTCATCAATCAATAAGATCTTCATGGACCGATGGGTCTTTTCTAAGGAAACATTAGAATTGGACAACTCAGGAATGGTAAGTTGGTCAAGGGAATCTTTTCCTTCTAGGGGTAAATGAATAGTGAAGGTAGAACCTTCTCCGAAAAAACTTTTGATTGTCACATCTCCTCCCAGCATTTCACAGAATTTTTTGGTGATGGCCAGCCCTAAACCCGTTCCACCGTATTGCCGCGTAGTAGAAGAATCTGCTTGAGTGAAGGGTTGGAACAATTTGGTAATTTGTTCTGGCTTCATGCCAATTCCCGTATCCTCTACTGCGAAACTAACCCATTTCTTCTGGTTCATGACATAGGGTTGGACAGATAAAGTGATTTTTCCTTTCTCGGTAAACTTACAAGCATTGCTCAATAAGTTGTAAAGACTCTGACGCACCCTAGTCAGATCGCTATAGATATGACCTATATCTTCAGGGTAATTAACGAGCAATTCATTGTTGTTTTTCTGGCTTATAGGGCGAATCGTGGCAACTACTTCTTCAATCAGAGGTTCAAGGGCGAAGGTTTCGAGATAAAATTCGATCTGACCTGCTTCAATCTTAGAAATATCGAGAATCTCGGAGATTATACCCAAAAGATGTTTGCCTGAAGCTTGAATTTGTTCTAGAGCAGGGAGAACGAGTTCTTCACGTAAATCGTCGATTTCCTCTAGGAGAATGTCACTATAACCAAGAATACCGTTTAACGGCGTGCGTAGTTCATGACTCATATTGGCGAGAAATTGGCTTTTGGCCCTGTTAGCTACTTCCGCTTTTTGCTTGGCTTGGTCCAAAATCTTCATGGTTCTTTCTTGCTCTTTCATTTGCTCGAAGATTTTTTCTTCTCGCATTTCCAGCTGTTCTGCCATAAAATTGAAACCACGGGCAAGTTGGCCAATTTCATCATCGCTATCTACCTGGATGCGAACAGTCAAATCCCCACTGGCTAAGGTTTGCGTTCCTTTGGTTAACTTGCTGACACGACGGACGAGCAAGCGGATCGCTAAAGTTCCAATAGATATAACCACCACACCGCCTACCACAGTGAAAATACTCACCACAAACCAGACATTTTGCTGGGCTTGTTCTAAAGGCAAAGTTGGGTTGAGTAAAACCAACTTCAGAGAAGCATTAAGCGATTCGGAAAATTGCACGCTCTTAGAGATATAGTTCTGTGCGGAAATGTTAATTCCCATGGGGGATTCGGAATTGATAATAGCTTCCCAACTCTTTTCCTCAGCTATTGGAGCTATGGGTAAGCTAAAAGCGATTAAATCCGAATCTTGGAAGACTAAGATATGTTGGTTGGTTTGAGAATTAATGAGTTCAAGTAATTTTTGGTCGATGGTGGAGCCAACAATAATGCCACCCAAGATGGTATTTTGAGACTTGACGGGAGTTGTACTAACTAATAGTGAAATTTCTTGTCCTCCCGTTAAAACAACATCAGAAAGAGTTTTTCCCAAACTTGCGGCTCTAACTATTGTTTCATCTCTTAATTTCTCTTGATAGAGACTTCGACCTTTCGACTCTACTAAAACTTTGCCATTGCTATCTACAATCTTAATCAGATCTAGTTTCAATCCTTGTTTCAGAGGCAATAAAATCTGTCTCAGTTTCTTTTGATTCCCCTCTGCTAAAGCTTCAGCAATGTCATTTCGGTCTGCTAAAACTCTTGATTTGAATAATAAGATCTCCTGTTTTTGTTTGAAATCCTGCAACACCAGGGAAGAGACTTCATTAGTTTCTTCTTTTAAATTTTCTTCCAGACGGGCTGTAAAAAAATAGCCTAAGCTGAAAGTTCCCAGTCCCCACATTCCTAGAAAAACTGAAAGCAATGGCAACAAAATTTTTGCAGAAAGAGAAAGTTTAGCGTAATAATTATTAATATTTTGCATTAGTAACATTTGAGTCTTATAGGGTTGTTTATCCTATAGTCCATGTACAGTGTTTTGGAATTTAATACATAATCATATGTCGATGTCCACAAATTGTCAAGTCAATTATAGCAATGAGCAATGAACAATTAACAATGAACAATTAAGAGTTCGTGCAGAAAAATGCCCCTTTCGCTTTATACAAAGGTGATGCAGCAGATGCAGCACCTTTGTATAAAAATGTAGCATGTAACGACACCAGCGCGAAGCGCTATAGAAAAAATTTATAGCGTTTCTCTGACTCATGAGATACAGTAAGCCATCGCTTTACTTATAGGCTATTATGCTATAGCAATAAATTTATCCTGCGTATAAATATTAATATATTAAGCTTGCTGGTGATATGATAGCCCAGACTTGCCCTGCACTTCGACTGCCGCGTAGCCGAAGTGCAGGGCTATCCCACAGGAGATTAATCTCTTTTGAAATAATCTAGCTGAAATTGATAGGGTGTGGTCACAAACAGTTGAATTTTATATTTTCAAAAAAGTCTAGGTTTGCTATAGATCAGGTAGTGTGGTGCGTTACGAACGCACCCTACCATTGCAGGCAGAGTTATAGAGGAAAACATAGGAGAGGATAAGTTATTATCCCATATGATTTTGGAAAATTGGATTTATTGACATTTTTATAAAAAATTGTTACATTTGTTTACGTTGAATTCAGAAATCTATGACATAGACGATGAAGACCCCATTGGTTGACTTCCTACAAGATGAATTGAAGATTGGCGAGATTCCGGCTATCGCCCTCCGTCGTTGCGAACAGAACCCCAGTCTCTTGCCCATGATTCTCTGGCAGTACGGACTGATTAAATAACTAATAATAAACAACCAAATGACACAATTATTTGACCATAGATTCTACCCGTTGAGCTAAGATATAATTACAGATGATGAGTGTCAAAGTTTAAAAGTAGATATGCGTTATAAAGTGAGGTTACAAGAGAGCGAAGAAGGATATGCAGTATGGTGTCCCAGTTTACCAGGCTGCTGGTCCCAAGGTAAAACGAAGCAAGAGGCTCTGGATAATATTAAAGATGCAATTCAAGTTTACTTAGAGACGGTGGAAGAAGTCAACAAAGATTCCGAATCTCTTTATGTGGAAGTGGGATGATTATGCCAAAACTTCCAGGAATAAATCATTCTAGAGCAATTAATGCTTTTAAAAAGGCAGGTTTTCAAATTGTTAGACAAGGTAAACATATTACAATGACTAATGAAGATCGTATTATCGTTATTCCTAGAGCTAATCCAATCAACCCCTATACTATGGCTGGAATTATAAACGATGCTGGACTAACTCTTGAAGAATTTAAGAAACTTTTATAGTGCTATTGCTACTCTTGGAGGTTGGATTGAAGAAACGAAATCCAACACTCATTAAAAGTTAGCTTCCTTCAGCTTCAATATTTATAAATTCTTTTACTAAGATAAAACTAAAAAGTAGTGCCATGTATTAATCTTAGTATATTAAGCTTGCCGGTGATATGACAGCCTAGAGGGCTATCCCACAGGAGATTTAATCTCTTTTTAGATAATGTAGCAGGAATTAATATCACTAAACAACCAACAACAAACAACCAATAACCAATAACAAAAAACCCAAGATGGAAATACGCCATAATTTAGAGACGCATCTTCGTGAAGTTGTAAGGCCAAGAGACCCATATTTTGCTACAGGCGGTCACTTTTACGTGCGAGAATATATTCGTCAAGAATTAGCACAATTTTGCGAGGTTAAAACTCACGAATTTACTATTAACGGTCAAACTCACTCTAATTTAATCTTAGACTTACCAGCACCAGAAAATATTGCTAATAAACCGCCAATTTTGATAGTAGCCCATTACGATGCAGTTCCTGGTTCTCCCGGTGCAGATGATAACGCAACTGGAATTGCTGTTTTGTTAGAATTAGCTAGAGTTTTTAGCAGTATTACTGCTCGATTTCCTCTTCGTTTGGTGGCTGTGGATCTAGAAGAATACGGTTTATTAGGAAGCAAGGCTTACGCTGGTTTTTTAAAGAGACAAAAACAATCTTTACGTTTGGTTATTGGTTTGGAAATGTTGGGTTATTGCGATAATAAACCTAATTCTCAATTATATCCACCATTGCTGAAATACTTTTATCCCAATGAAGGCAATTTTATTACTTTAATTGGGAATTTTCACACAATGTTTGACACAATTAAGATGGCTAAGAATATTAGGAAAACTAGCCTTCCTTGCGAATGGTTGGTAGCTCCCTTGAGAGGGTTTCTGGTTCCCGATACCAGACGCAGCGACCACGCTCCTTTTTGGGATTGCGGTTACAAGGCGATTATGGTAACGGATACTGCTAATTTACGGAATCCTCATTATCATAAATCTAGCGATACTTTGGCAACTATCGATCTGGACTTTCTGACGGGGGTATGTCAGGGATTAATTGGCGCTATTGAAAATATTAGTTAAATTTTCTCAAGATAAAAGTCTAGATTTGCTACAGATCGGGACGAAAGTTAAATTTGGTCGAAGACACTATAGGTAGTGTGGTGCGTTGCGCCCCGCGAAGCGCCGCTCTTAGCGACCGCACCCTACTAATTATTTAATAGCCCGCCTAACGCTCCCTAGATGATGATTTGCGGTGGTTTCACACAGAGCGACAGAGTCACAGAGGGGAAGATCGGGAGAGATTGCGTAATTCAACCATGTAATTTGAAAAAATTGGATTTATTGACATTTTTATAAAAAATTGTTACATTTGTTTACGTTGAATTCAGAAATCTATGACATAGACAATGAAGACCCCATTGGTTGACTTCCTACAAGATGAATTGAAGATTGGCGAGATTCCGGCGATCGCCCTCCGTCGTTGCGAACAGAACCCCAGTCTCTTGCCCATGATTCTCTGGCAGTACGGACTGATTAGCTTGCAACAGTTAGATCGGATTTTTGATTGGTTAGAAACAGCGTAGGGGCGCACACAGAGCCCTTCGACTGCGCTCAGGGACCAGGTCGTCGAAGTGTACGCCCTTCTATCCATGATGGCGCTGGTAACAGTTACAATGGAGAAGCTTCGATGGGAATTGTGAAGTGAAAGCGACTACCTTGATATTTACCAGGGGAGTCGGCCCAAATTTCCCCTCCTAACCCTTCAATAATGCGACGACAAATAGCTAAACCCAGTCCCGTTCCTCCTCTAGTGCGGCGCAAAACTCCTTCTTCTTGATAAAAACGATGGAAGATGGCTTCTAATTGACTTGGGTCTATACCTCTACCTGTATCTGTAACTATGGCCTCTAACATTGCTCTATCTGCAGATGTTCTGGCTTCAATACTAACTTTACCATCTGGCTCGGTAAATTTACAAGCATTATCTAAGAGTTTGGTCAGTACTTGCACTAGTTTTTCCGCATCAGCCACAATTAAAGGCAGTTTTTTCGGTAATTCAATTTCGATTTGGGGCAGTTGGTTGGTACTATTTTTACTCCGAAAGCTGCTGAGAACTAAATCGAGACATTCCTGTAATTGAATAGGTTCCAAATGCCAGTTTTCCAAACCGCTTTCTAAACGGGAGAGAATGAGAAAGTCTTGAATCAGTTTTCCCAACCGTTCTGCATCTTCCAAAGCAGTATCCAACATTACTTGGCTGTATTCTAAGTCCATTGCTGGTTCGCTGGCTAAACTTTCCAAACAAACCCTGATAGTAGATAAAGGAGTGCGCAGTTCGTGACCCACAATGGCGATGAGGTTGCTCTGGGTACGTTCTAAAGTTTCTAGTTGGTGGTTGAGGGTGCTTAAGTCACTGTAGGCCATGGCTTGTGTTAAAGCTACTCCTGCTTGAGTGGCGATGGCTGACCCTAAGGTAATGTCATCGGAGCGCCATTTGTATACATTGCTGCAGTGCATCTCTAACATACCTAACAGCTTGCCTTGATGACGGATTGGGACTAAGAGCAAAGAGCGAATGGCTGCATTTTGCAGTTGGTTTGCTAGGAAGGGATTTCTTTGTAAATTAGGAGCTTCTCTAATATCCGCAATGGCGATCGCTTTCTCTTGGGTAAATGCTACTTGAATTAAGGGATTATCTACTAAAGACCATGTTTGTCCCTGTAAAGAGGCCATGTTCTCGGGAACGAACTCCCATTCTATTTCAGCGGTATTATGGGTGGGACTGCAGCGATAGAGTAAGCAACGGCATTGCTCGAAGGTCTGTCCCAACTCTCTCACTACTGCAGCGAGAATATCTTCTGTTTTGAGGGAACTGCGAATGGTTGCTGTAATATTATTAATCAGTCTTTCTTTCTTTTCTTGGGCGGAGATTGTGCCATAGGCTTTGAGCAGTTTATACTGACTTGCTTGTAAATAATTTACTAATCGTTGGCCGAAGATTGAGGAGTTAATGGCTTCCGTAGGGGGAATTAAGATTTTTTCTCTTGCTTCTACCGTGAGGTTGTAATTCTGCCATGCCTCTTCTACTTTAGGGGCTAATTCTGGGCGATAGCCAGCTATTCTGGCTAGGAGTAGGCGAGCTGCTTGATGAGCTATAATAGGGTCGAAGGTCCAAATACCGTCAAACCTTTTTCCTTGTTCCATGGGTGCGGAGGTAGCGGTGGCTTTTTCTCGGCAAAGGATACAACCGGCATATTGCTTGCTTACTATTATCAAATGCCATTCTTGAGCAAGGCGATCGCTGGGGTCTAGAGGGATGGTTTCATAAGGTTCGTTAGCTAGGGCAAAGCTGGAGTTGTCCGACCGTGCTGCGAGGAGGTAAACTTGGTCTGTCCGTCCGGCAATTTGACGGTAGCGACGAATTTCTTGACGATAAAACCGTTCTTCTTGGAAACAGGTAATTACTAAGGGAGAGTCATTTCCTGCTAAGATTAAATCCTCCATGGCATGGGAAAGGGCAACAAGGGAGGATTTGAAATACATCTGAGGTACTAGGTTCGGTACGCTCTCTAGTAAATCTTCTAGCAAGGAAGTTGAAGTACTCATTTATAGCGGTGGATAGTGGATAGTGGATAGTGGATAGTTGATAGTTGATAGTGGATAGTGGATAGTGGATAGTGGATAGTGGATATAGGGCTTCCCCCTGGGGTATTTACAGATTTTTTTGTCCTAACCTATGCTTAGACTGCTATATAACCATTAGCAATTGGCAATTAATCATTAACAAGTGGCGATCGCTCGTCTTTATTTGGTTTGGGAATAGGTTTTATTGAGATTGTTGTTGGTTAGCTTCACTTTGCTGAGATTGACTAGTCTCAAGTCTACTCGACTCATAATGGCTCCCGTTAGATTGGCGGAGGTTAAATTAGCATTAGTTAATATGGCTCCTGTCAGGTCTACCCGTTGCAAATTAGCGGATGTCAAGTCCGAGCCGGACAGGTCTGCATAGCGCAGATCTGCTCCAGTTAAGTCTGCAGATGTTAAGTTGGTATAGCGAAGGTCCGCTACTCTAAAATCTGCTTGACACAACGAGGCCAGTCTCAAGTCTGCTCCATTGATTTTAGCTCGAATGGCGATGGCCTTGCTCAAGTCTGCATGGTTGAGATTGGCCTTTTCTAAGTTAGTTCGCCACAGAGTTGCGCCGTACAGATTGGCCAATTCTAGGTTAGCAAAGCGCAAGATGGCTTGACTTAGATTTATACTTGTTAAATTAGCTCTGCTTAAGTTGGCTCCATCGAGGTTAAATCCGCTGAGATCCACTTTGTAAAAGTTTAACTCGCTAAAATTCCTCTCTCCCGCTGCATACAGTTTTTTCAGTTCTTTACTATCTATTTCCCCCATGTCCGCCTCTGGTTTGATTGCTTTTTCTCTCTTGACAAATGTTTTGCTTCGATTTTGCTTTGTATTCTCGTGAGTTCTCCTCCCCCTATGGTTTTCAGTAATTTCTTCATTGACAAGTTGCCGTTTATAACTCTTATCTTAACGAAATTTAATCGTTTTGTAAATAAATGTAACAAATTCTTTAGAATTAGAGTCTTCCATGATAAGGGCGCAGGGTGCAGTTGGGCAGGTCAAACCCTTGCACTGAGGAGCAAACAATTTGATAGGCGACTGTGGCACAGGCATCTTGCCTGTGAGTGTGACGACCTGGCGGGTCGTCTTCTTACCCTTTTCCCTCTTCCCGGACAGTACACTTCGGCTACCCTTCGACGACCCTCAGGGCGAGCGCTCAGGGACCGCGAAGTCGAAGTGCTACCCTCTTTCAGGCAGCAAAACTGTGTGATTATACTGAAATTTGTAAATTTTGCCAAAAATTGTCACAATTTGTAACAAAAAAGGCTAAATTGGATCTAGAGGACGGTTCTAAGGAGCCAAAACCCTCAAACTAGTAACAAAACAAATTAACACAAGATTAAAATGACGATTAAAGACAATCCTCAACCCCCTCGGGGCCGGCTAATTGGCAACATTCTCTTCCTGTTAGGAGGCTTGTTGTTGTTGTCCAACTTATTTTTGCCTCAATTATTGGGACCGAGGATTCCCCAAGTACCCTATAGCTTATTTATCCAAGAGATAGATAAGGGACAAGTAGATCGAGTTTCCGTGGGTCAAAATGAAATTCGCTACCAATTAAAAGGAGAATACGATCAACCGGGTCAGGTATTGCGCACTACTCCTATTTTTGACATGGAATTACCGAAACGCTTGGAAGACCAAGGAATCGAATTCGCTGCTGCACCACCGCCCCGCAATGGTTGGTTTGGCAGTCTCCTCAGTTGGGTCATTCCTCCCCTGATTTTTGTAGCTGTCTGGCAGTTTTTTATCAATCGCCGTGGTGGAGGCGGTCCTGCGGGGGCCCTTTCTATTACCAAAAGCAAAGCTAAGGTATACGTACAAGAAGATGAAACTAAGATTACTTTTGACGATGTAGCTGGGGTAGAAGAAGCGAAGACGGAATTGACGGAAGTGGTAGAATTCCTCAAGAGTCCTGAGCGCTTTGTCAGTATAGGGGCTCGCATCCCCAAAGGAGTGCTGTTGGTTGGACCTCCCGGAACTGGGAAAACCCTCATGGCGAAAGCAGTAGCTGGGGAAGCGGGAGTTGCTTTCTTCAGTATCAGCGGCTCCGAGTTTGTAGAGTTATTCGTGGGTACTGGTGCAGCCCGAGTCAGGGATTTATTTGAACAGGCCAAGAAAAAGGCTCCTTGCATTATCTTTATTGATGAATTGGATGCTATTGGTAAGTCTCGGGCTACCGGTGGTTTCTATGGAGGGAACGACGAACGGGAACAAACCCTGAACCAGTTGCTGACAGAGATGGATGGCTTTGGTGTTGGAGAGGGTACGGTAATCGTGCTGGCGGCTACTAACCGTCCCGAAACCTTAGACCAAGCACTGTTGCGTCCGGGACGTTTCGATCGCCAGGTATTGGTGGACCGACCGGATAAGGCAGGACGGCAGAAGATTTTGGAAATCTATGCCGGAAAAGTAAAGTTAGGGGAAGATATCGACCTGGAAACTTTGGCTACTCGCACACCCGGTTTTGCTGGAGCCGACTTGGCTAATTTAGTGAACGAGGCTGCTTTGTTGGCCGCCAGGAACAATCGGGAGAAAGTGGCTCAGGAAGACTTTAACGAGGCGATCGAGCGAGTAGTGGCTGGCTTAGAGAAGAAGAGCCGGGTGTTGAGCGATAAGGAAAAGGAGATTGTTGCTTATCACGAAGTGGGACATGCTTTAGTAGGAGCGAAAACTGCAGGCCAGGCTAAGGTAGCGAAAATTTCTATCGTTCCTCGGGGAATGGCAGCTTTGGGTTATACCTTGCAAATGCCTACAGAAGACCGCTTCTTGTTAGATGAGAAGGAGATTCGGGGAGAAATCGCCACTTTGTTGGGAGGACGCGCGGCAGAGGAGATTATCTTTAAGAGCATCACCACCGGCGCATCCAACGACTTGCAGCGAGCTACGGATTTGGCAGAACGCATGGTAACTACCTACGGCATGAGCAAGGTTTTGGGGCCTTTAGCTTACGATAAAGGACAGCAAAATACTTTCTTAGGGGATGGGGGCATGAATCCTCGCCGCATGGTGAGCGATGTTACTGCTAAAGCGATTGATGAGGAAGTAAAGGAGATTGTGGAAACAGCTCATCAGGAGGCTTTGAGTATTTTGAAGGAAAATAAGGACTTGTTGGAGAAGATTGCCCAGCAAATTTTACAAAAGGAAGTTATTGAGGGGCAAGAGTTGCAAGGTTTGCTTGCAGAAGTTCAAGTATAGTGGATAGTTGATAGTGGATAGTTGATAGTTATTTAGCGCTTCGCGCTTGGCTATTTAGAGATTTTCCTTTGTCTTTACTTATTCCACTGCTAGAACCATTAGCCAATAACCAATAACAGTTTTTTCGTAGGGTGGGCATTGCCCACCACAGCATCTATCGCTGTAGACAGATAAGGCGAGGTGATTATTATTTCAATCCCACATTCCGCACTGGCTGGTTTAATTTCTCTTGCAGGGAGAGCATTTCCGTCAGTTCTCCCAATCGGCGCTGAAATTGTGCCTCTTTAATGGGATATACTGCTGCGTCCTCGTGGCACAGGCATCTTGCCTGTGACCACCTCTGCGGTTTTTATGATTGTTTCTCAAAGTTGTTGACAAAGTCACAATAACAAGCTAAAGGCTGGTGCGTTACGCTACCGCTAACGCACCCTACGGGATGATTGTATTTTTTTTTGATTTGTTTTTCAAGAGAAAGTAGATTAGTATGAATGAAAAAGAGTCTTTAATACAAAGGTTTAAAGCTAAGGATAGCGCATCAATTAAGATGTTGGCAGAAGTAGATGAAAGAGAAGCGATCGCCAGTTGTTCCAATGGAGAATATTCCGAAAATCCAACTATAACAAAGGCTACAAACAAAACTCAAAGACCTCCTTTGTTTGGCAGCGATCGCGGTCGTATTTTCATCAGCGATGATTTTGATAAACCCTTAGAAGACTTTCAAGAATAAGTATTAAGCAACAGGAGTAATTTATTGCTTAATACTTATTCTTTTATCCTAAAATATCCTTAACAGCAATATTAACCGGAGAAAATACCAGAGGAGAAAGTGTTTGACCCCTTCTAAAACAGAAAACAGTTTGATATTTATTATTCCTCGGTTCTCGATAAACTTCAATAGATTCTCCATTAATATCCACTAACCAAACTTCAGCAATCTGATTCTCTGCATAGAGAGGTATTTTCACTTCTCGGTCTGATTTAAGCGTTCTATCTGCTACTTCTATAATTAAGAAAATATCTTTTGACTGAGGATGGGCAGTTGCGTAAAAATCTGCACGAGGTTTGAGTAAGGCTATGTCTGGTTGAGGTTCCGATAAATTATCCAGTTCCAGAGGATTTTGAATATCAATTATTGCCTCTCCTTGTAAATGTTGCGATAGGATATTATTTAAGCGCCTAACGCAAGCAGCATGTTTAATCCCAATGGGTGACATGGCAATAATTTCTCCTTTTAGTAATTCTATTCTTTCATCCATGGCAATAATGCCAGAATCAAGCATTTGGTGATATTCTTGGATTGTAAATTTTCGTCTTAGTAATTCGAGAGTCATTGCTTCTTCAATCTATAGCAGTTGACAGTTGATAGTGGACAGTTGATAGTTATACTGCTTGCGATGCCCTTCGACTACGCTCAGGGACGGGTGTGGTCAAAACCCGTTGGTGAAACAGGATCCCCCCCAGCCCCCCTTCAAAAGGGGGGAGCCGGGGCCCCCCTTCAAAAGGGGGGATCAA
>JH610860.1 GCA_000252485.1 Prochloron didemni P4-Papua_New_Guinea
CGTGGGTTTCCAAACCGGGTTTCTTTCCCAAATTTTAGCATTAATCCTTAAAATAATAAGAGAAACCCGGTTTCTTGGCTTGTTGGCGTAAGTCCTGTAGTAATGCTCACTCTTTAACCTATCGATAGAGTAGGGATTTAGAATATTGTCAAAGAATCCAATTGTCTGTAAGCAGTAATACTCACTCTCTAACCTATCGATAGAGTAGGGATTTAGAATATTGTCAAAGAATCCAATTGTCTGTAAGCAGTAATGCTCATTCTCTAACCTATCGATAGAGTAGGGATTTAGAATATTGTCGAAATTGGTAAATAGTTTGAGCATTTTTGATTAAATTTAAGATGATTGTCCAGTTGATAGTGCTTTTTTATAAATAACCAAAAAGTTTTTGATATTTGTAGGGTGGGCATCGCCCACCACAGCTGTTTTGTGAAAAGGTAAAAGTTAAATTAACAACATTGATGAATCTGCCACATAGGGAGGTTTTTTTTTAGATATAGTGCTTCGCGCTGGTGTCTTTACATGCTACATTCTTTATACAAAAGTGCTGCATCGACTGCATCATCTTTGTATAAAGCGTTCATGGGCATTTTTCTTGCTCTTTCTCTTAATTGTTCATTGTTAATTGTTCATTGCTCATTGAATTTGCTTTTGGTGTTGGAATAAGTTAAGCTATGGGGACTTGGACAAAAACAACCAATAACCAATAAATGACATATATACCAGCTTGGGTTCGAGCCAGGATTGAGGAAGCTAAAGAGCAAGGATTGAAGGAATTAGATTTAAGCAATGATTGGAAAACAAATAATAGAGACAAGTTAAAAGAAATCCCTCTAGAAATCTTTGATTTGGAACAGCTAGAATCATTTAAATTAAATATAAATAATATTACTACAATACCTCAAGATATCGCTAAACTCTCTAACTTGACTAGGCTAAATTTGAGTAGAAATCAACTAACAAACCTGCCGGAGTCTATCACTCAACTCTCTAACTTGACGGAGCTAAGTTTGAGTGGAAATCAACTAACAAACCTGCCGGAGTCTATCACCAAACTCTCTAACTTGACAGGGCTATATTTGAGTAGAAATCAACTAACAAGCCTGCCGGAGTCTATCACTCAACTCTCTAACTTAACTTGGCTATATTTGAGTGGAAATCAACTAACAAACCTGCCGGAGTCTATCACTCAACTCTCTAACTTAACTTGGCTATATTTGGGTGATAATCAACTAACAAATCTGCCAGAGTCTATCACTAAACTCTCTAACTTGACTAGGCTAAATTTGAGTAAAAATCAACTAACAAATCTGCCAGAGTCTATCACTAACCTCTCCAACTTAACTAGGCTATATTTGAGGAGAAATCAACTAAAAAACCTGCCGGAGTCTATCACTAAACTCTCTGACTTGACTAGGCTAGATTTGAGTAAAAATCCCCTAGAAACTCCACCTCTAGAAGTTGCTGAAAAAGGAATAGCAGCCATTAGGGACTATTTCGAGCAACTGAAACAAGACTCAGATTATCTCTACGAAGCCAAACTCTTGATCGTAGGAGAAGCGGGAGCGGGAAAGACTACTTTAGCCAAGAAAATCCAAGACCCAGACTACCAACTAAAGGAGGAAGATTCAACCCAAGGAATAGATGTCATTAACTGGCACTTTCCCTACAACAAGGAACGAGATTTTCGCGTGAATACCTGGGACTTTGGGGGACAAGAAATCTATCACGCTACTCATCAATTCTTTTTAACTAAACGCTCTCTCTATATTTTACTAATTGATAACCGCAAGGAAGACGATAACTTATATTATTGGCTCAATCTAGTACAACTCCTCAGTGACAACAGTCCCCTGCTGATTATCAAGAACGAGAAACAAGATCGAGAAAGAGATATTGACCAACCAGGTTTAAGAGGACAGTTCACCAACCTAGAAAAAACTTTAGCCACTAACCTCAAAACCAACAGCGGTTTAGGAGTAATTCTCGATCACATTAAACATTATCTTCGGAATTTACCTCACGTAGGACAGGTTCTACCGAAGACTTGGAAACGAGTTCGAGAAGTACTAGAACAAGACCCCAGGGACTCTATTAGCTTAGAAGAATATTGGCGCATTTGCGAAGAAAACCAGATTACAGAAAGGAGTTACCAATCACAATTAAGTGGTTATTTACACGATTTAGGGGTATGTCTCCATTTCCAAGATGACCCTTTATTGAATAAAGCTGTAATTCTCAAACCGACATGGGGAACGGACGCAGTTTATAAGGTTTTGGATAACCCCACAGTACGCCAGAACCGGGGAAGATTCACTAGACAAGATTTAGCTGATATTTGGCAGGAGAAACAATACGAAAATGCCCGAGATGAACTGCTGCAATTGATGATAAAATTCAAACTATGTTATAAGATTCCCAATACTAGAGATACTCATATTGCTCCTCAACTCCTGGAAGAAAGCCAACCTCCATATAATTGGCAAGAGACAAATAATCTAATTCTTCGCTATACCTATGAGTTTCTACCCAAAGGCATTATCATCCAGTTTATTGTGGCCATGCACAGGCATATTTGGCAACAGCAATATGTTTGGAAAAATGGGGTAGTTCTCGAGAAAGAGGAAACTAAAGCAGAGGTGATTGAATATTATGGCAAACGGGAGATTAAGATTAGAGTTGTAGGGAAACACAAGCGGGACTTATTGACTACCGTCACTTACGAACTGGACAAAATCCATGATTCTTACCAACGATTGAAGTATAATAAATTAATACCTTGCCATTGTCAGGAGTGTAAACCAAGTCAAAAACCTTATTTCTATGAATATAATCAGTTGCGAGAGCGTATTTTTCACAATCGACTGGAAGTAGAATGCGGCAAGCCTCCTTATCATACAGTTCAAGTCTTATCCTTGATTGGGGATACAATGGACTTGAGCAAGTTGATTGAAAATGAAGAAAGAAGAAAAACTGATGAGGGGAAAAGATTTCCCAGGGAGGCTATTCAATTAATAATTAACAATTCTAATACTCAAGAGAACAATAAGATGGAACGGAAAATTGAAATTTCCCACAGCACTATTAACAATTCCAATCTGGGGGACGTTAGCGGTATTCTTACTACTACAATCAACCAATTACCAGAGTCTAACTCTCAGGAACAAGAAATTAAAAAACTGTTGAGCCAACTGCAAGAGGTTATTGCCAATGAAACCAGCCTGGAAGAGGAGGACAAAAAGGACGCATTGAAGGAAGTGACAAACTTAGCAGAAGCAACTCAAAATCCCGATGAAGGGAATCAGAAAACAGCGAAAAAAGCAATCAGGATCTTAAAAGGGATATTCACTGGTTTGCCCACTGCAACTAAGGTAGTGCAGAATCTTGACAAACTGCTAGAAGCAATTTCCCAGCTACCAGGATTGGGTGGTTAATCTCAAAGCCTATTACCATGGCAAAAGCATAAGATACAAGGGTTTTGCTTGTTGGTACTTTCCTTAATTAGGGTGAGGTTGCTTGACGAAATAGCCAACTAACTGTTGAGAAGCGATCGCAAGGATTATTCTTTCTTCTTTGTAATTATGGACGCAGTAATTGTAGGTTGGGTTAAGCGATAGCGAAACCCAACACCAACTTGATGCTTTGTTGGGTTTCGTGACCTCAGATTTATAAACTCATCCCCTAATATAGGCTGCCAAACCTGGCCAAAGTTTTATCATGATGGACTTTTTTTGAACCGCAGATGAACGCAGATGAACGCAGATGATAAGATAAGATAAGATAAGATAAAATAAGATAAAATTATCGAATAAAGCAATAGAGATGGTGTTAAATAATTCAAATTTAGAAGTCACTGGCGTAGAATAGTCTCAGGGCAATATTAGGGAGTATCTGAATGGACTTTTTTTGAACCGCTTCGGAACTCACAGGCAAGATGCCTAACTCACAGGCAAGATGCCTAACTCACAGGCAAGATGCCTGTGCCACGATGGATGCAGATGATTGAGGATGGTTATTGAATTAACTAATTTAAATAACAAATAACAAATAACAAATAACCAACAACCCAATAACTCCAAGCGCAAGCTAAAATCACCGCCACCACAGCGCCAATCAGAGTATTGATAACATTCACCACTTCATTGGTCAGCCAGTCCCATTGAGATTGAAGAGTAGCACCAATCAAACTTTCCAGGTTAGTGGCCACAAAGGCAGCTATGGCGCACCAACCCACTCCCAGTAAATCTATGGCCCCTACAGACCAACTCAAAAGGGCGATCGCCAAGGAAGCCACTACCCCAGCCAGAGTTCCTTCTAAACTGACAGCTCCTTCCGTTCCCCGGGCCACTGGTTGCAAAGTAGTAATTAAAAAAGTTCGCTCACCGTAGGCTTTGCCGATTTCGCTAGCTGCAGTATCGGAAAGTTTAGTACTGAAACTGGCAGCATAAGCCAAAAATAACAATTCTTGGATCGGAGAATCCACAAACAGGGTGGGTATGGCACAAATAGCCGCGATCGCCGCAGAACCCCAGACATTTTCCGGTCCCCTAGCCCCAGAACGAGCTTCGGCAATACCCGCTGCTTGCTTTTGTGCCATGCCTACCCTAGTAACTGCAGAACCCACGAGAAAATAGAACATCACAATGGTATATCCCCGCCAACCTAAAGTTCCCCAGACGAGAACCCCGAGAAACCAGGCGTGGAAATAGCCAGCAGGAGTGAGTAATTTTTTGGGAGTAAAAGAGGCAATAATCAACAACACCCCATTTATCCCCATTCCTATGAGCCAAGAATTGTACCAATCTGTAGTAGAAAACATATTTTTTTCATTCAGCGACCAATTACTGGTCACTGAAAAACTCGACCGAATCTGAAAATTGAGAACAAGCTAAGAACCAAGAGGAATAAGGCTTTTACAAGTTTCTGCCATAATAGCCCAGATGTTCGTCACGAATTAAATTTTGAATTTTGAATTTTGAATTTTGAATTTTGAATTCGACCGTCCGGAGCTATTAAGCAGCTAGGTAGCCCATTTCTTCCAGCTTATTCAAAACTTTACCCACACTTTCCGCTAACTCTTCCAAATCCGTGCGGCATTCAATTTCTGGGTTTTCTGGAGGTTCGTAGGGGTCATCAATACCAGTAAAGCCTTTAATTTCTCCCGCTCTCGCTCGCTTGTACAGTCCCTTCACATCTCGGTCTTCGCAGACGTTTAAAGGAGCATTGACAAATACTTCTATAAAGTCGCCAATTTTCTGCCGGACCTCATCTCTAATTGCTCGATAAGGAGAAATAGCAGACACCAAAACAATTACCCCATTGCGGGTCAACAGGTGAGAAACAAAACCAATACGGCGAATATTTTCATCTCGGTCTTCTTTAGAAAAGCCCAAACCTTTAGTTAGATTTTGCCTTACTATATCCCCATCTAAAATTTCAAAATTTACTTCTCGGGTACGCAATTCTTCTGCTAATGCTTGGGTGATAGTAGTTTTCCCAGCACCACTCAACCCCGTAAACCAGATTGTTACTCCACGCTGTTTCATATTTTATCTCGTTTTTTTTATCTAGTTACTGTTTATTCCAGCAATCAAAATCTAAATTATATTCTCTAATCAAGGAATAAGGCAAATAAAGAATAGTATTTATCTGTGTTCATCTGTGTTCATCTGCGGTTCACAATCAAGACTGAATCAAATCCTTTTCCACTTGGCGATATTTAGCTATTAACCTGCGTTGGTTAAACTGAGGATAAAGAAACATTACAGCCAATGCTAGAACCGTTCCCGCCAAACTTCCGGCCACAAATGGCTGGATAAAACCTACGAAAGGAGCCAGAGCCAAACTCATACCCAAACCAGCAGCTAGCAACAAAAGCCAAAAAGCATAACCTTGATGATAACCCCGGTGGCTATAATTCTTTATTGCCGAGCGAAGTAAAACTTTGATAAAAGCGCCGATCGCAATTCCCATAACTGCTACTATAACACTAATCCCGCCTGCAAAAGCAACAATCCAAAAAGAACTGCTGGTAATAGCATTGCCCAAACTAAACTTAGCAACCACTGTCAACAGAGCCACTATGGCCGTTCCTACTAAAGCGCCAAACATTGCTCCCATGCCGAATAGAGCGCCGATGACCGTTCCAGCGCCAAACATGGCTACCATGACAAAATCCATCCAAGCTTTAGTCCAACTAAAAGAAACGCCTCCTACTACAGCGCAACAAACAATCAACAGAACTATGGGATAAAGATAAGGTTGTTTTCCCACCCCAATCAACTTAGGAGCCGTCTCGACTCTCATGGTCAAAGAACCAGTTTCTTCTTTCCCATCGCCATGGCATAAAATTTGACGCTCATAAACCTGTCCCAGCATCAACTTACTTGTATCCACTTCAATTTTACAGCTCAAGGAATTATTCGCCAAAGTCTTTGGGGTCAAAGTAATCCAACTATGACCTTCCGGAGTATGAGGAGGATCGCTGTCATGGGGAGCTACCGACCACCAACCTGCAGTTCGATTTTCCATGGCAACTGTCTCGGTCAACTTTTGTCCCCAACTACTCGCCTTTAACTCAATAACGTCTACGCCGGGTACTACTTCAGAGTTTTCCACCATCCCATCCAGCAGATAAAGTTCCGCCACCGCCGAGCTAGCATTGCCATAGGGCGACGACTGATTTTGCTTTGCCATGTTCTCCAATCATGTAATTCACTCCCCATTGCCATTGCTATAGTAATGCTTTAGAGTAGTTTTGACAACTTTAGGTTTTCTCGATTCCGACGACCATGGGTCTACTCATTCTTCGATGGTATATTCTACTTTATCCGGCAGATTTGCCAACTTAGGAGTCAGAGAATTAGAACCAGCAATAACAATCTTTGTAACTTCTTGGTTCAAAATAGTTTCAATATATTTTTGCAAAGACGTTTGTTTGACTATCCCCTCAATAATTAATTCTAAACTCTCGTCTGCTTTCTTCACTTTTCGGCTTACTCGCTTCAGCACATCTCCCCCTAAAGCTTCATATCCCTCCATGAGACAATTTTCTAAGTTGTGGAGAGAAGCAGAACCCAACCAACCAGTTTCTGCCATGTCGTGGATAGTCGCCCCAAGAGACTGGGAACTAATAAAAAAAGCTACGTGTAAAGCTATTTGCAACTGCTGCGCTTCTGCTATTGCCTTTCCCATTGCCCGATCATAAGCATAGGGATTGGCGATCGCCAGCCAAATACTCATCAGTCATACTCCCAAGCCAAATAAAGGCCAATACAATTTAGCCATGACGATAAAAATCAAGAATCCCATCAACTTCAACCACAAACCCCTACTAAAAGCTTCAGCAGGAGAAACGTAACCGCTGTTAATCACAATGGCGATGGCTGGTGTACTCACCGGCAACATAAAAGCCAAGCCAGAAGGTAAAGTTACCCCCAAAGTCATCGCCCTGGCATCCACTCCATATTGTTCTGCTAAGACCAAAGCAATAGGCATTAACACCGCTACTGCCGCCGCATTACTCATTCCTTCCGTCAAAAAGATAATAATAGTGACTATGGCCACAAAGCAAACCAAAGCAGAATTAATCCAATTAGCCAAAAGATTATTGGCTAAAGCTTCCGCAGCCCCAGTATTCCGCAGAATGGCACTGAGAGCGATGGCACTGCCATACATTAAAAAAATGCCCCAGTTCACATCTTCTTCCACCTCTTGCCAATCTGCCAAACCAAAGACAAAACTCAAAACCACCCCTAAAAATGCCACCGTATCCAATCCCCAGGTTGTACCCTTAAAGATCCAGAGCAAAACAGTCAGCACCACTAGCACTATTGTACCTGCTTCCCGCTGAGAAATGGGTCCCAATTTCCGGGAGTGAACCTCCAGCATCTTCCGCGCCGGAACTAGGGACACCGCAGTACCTTTACCTATACGCAGCAACAAACCATAGGCCACCAACAACAGCAACACCACCAAAGGAAGAGACCAAACCGTCCATTGTACGAAGCTAATATCTTGCTGGGTCGTCCGCCGCAAAATCCCCAGGGCTAAAGCAGCCCTCGCTCCTCCCAAAAGAGTAGCAATACCCCCAATACCAGTCCCCCAAGCCAAAGCCAAAAATGCCGCCAGTCCAAAACGGCCCCCCGGCTTCGCTCCCGCCGCCTGCACTACCTCCAGCACCACGGGAAAAAGCATGGCCGCCACCGCATGGGAACTGATGACAAAAGACATAGCTGCCGCCAGCCCCAAAATCGAACCAATCAGGGCATTTTGGTTATAACCGAACCTCGACACCACCGCCAGTGCCAGACGAGTACTCAGTCCCGATCGCATAATGGGACTAGCGAGAATAAAAGCACCTAAGATGAAAAATACCGCACGGTTGCCAAAGTAGGCATAGGTGGATTCGTGGTCCAGAGCCCCAGTGACAGGAATGAGAAAGAGAACGATTAAACCAGTTACTGCTATTGGTAAAGTACTGGTTCCCCAGAGAAAAGCTGTTACCCCAAATACCGCTAAGGAAAGTTTCCCCTGGGTGGTGAATCCCGACAGAGGTAAGACGAGAATAATCCCGTAAATAGCTACTGCCATCAGACACCAAACCCAGCGATACTGAGGCTGGCGTAAAGTTCGCCATAGAGCGCGAAACTGTTCTTTCATATTTATTTGTAGCTACAATTGATTTTGAATTGGTTTCGCAAGAGCTGTAGCTATTGCTGCTAAACTCCTTTTATCATTTACCATCCATTGATGAAGCAAAACCGGCAACTTCACCTCTTTTCCTACAGTCATGCAAGAACTATCAGCAGGAATAATCATTAAATCAAATGGGGTCCACATAAAAGTACAGTCTATTTTTCCCAGCAGTTCAGCCCCATCCCGATTTAAATCCCGAAGCAACTCGCTGTTGGGACACATCTGACTTACTCCGGTAAATGGCAAAGAATAAGCCATGACAGTACCGTAGTTCGGGGCTGAAATACTAATATAGCGCTGTACCCGCTCTATACCTCCCAGTCGCTGCAAGTAATAGCGGGTGACAATACCCCCCATGCTAAAGCCAATTAAATCTATAGATTGCTCCCTCGCAAAAGTCTTGGCAATATAATCTGCCAGTCGGTGAGCTAATTCGTCTAAACTGACAATGCCAAAATTGGGAACGAGATTCAAGCTATATACCGACCAGCCATGATTTCTTAAATAGCCTGACATCTGCTTAAAAATAGCTACAGTATCGAAAATACCGTGAACCAACAAAACGGGATTGCGGCCAACTCTATTAGGAACTTCATTTGTTGCCATCTTCTTCCAGAAAAATTAGAGTATATAGCAGTTGACAGTTGATAGTGGACAGTTGATAGTTATACAGCAACCTGTCGGTTGCTGGAACTGAATGCTAAACACGTTCAGAGGCCGGATACATAGATGTACCTCATGACCAAGGAACCCTATATAACTAATATAAAGTTTTAGAACAAACAATTAGGAAAAATTTAATTTTATGCTACTAATAATATTAGCAAAACGAGAAAAGAGGTAGAGATGACCAAATTCATCCAATAAAGGGGAAATCAAACAACCAACAACCAACACTTCGGCTACCCTTCGACTTCGCGGTCCCTGCCCTTCGACTTCGCTCAGGGGCCGCGTAGCCGAAGGGCAGGGCAAGCGCTCAGTGCAAGCAACCAACAACAAAAAATGTCAACAATCCTCACAGGAAAATTGTAGGATTGATTGGCGAAATCAAACCAATTAAAGGGAGGATAAATTGTGGTAACCATTATTTGCCAAAAAAAGAAATTCCCCAATATTCAAGCGGTAATTTTCGATAAAGACGGAACCTTAGCAGACTCGCGGGATTTTCTGCGACAACTGGGACATTGGCGATCGCGTTTAATTGATGCTCGCATTCCCGGTGTGGGGGAACCCCTGCTGATGGCTTTTGGGATTCAGGACGATAGTCTAGATGCGACTGGGTTAATGGCAGTAGGCAGTAGGCGAGAAAATGAAATTGCTGCTGCTGCTTATATAGCAGAAACCGGGCGCAGTTGGTTCGAGTCTCTTTCTATAGCTCGCAGTGCTTTTGACGAGGCTGACCAATCGGTGGAAGACCGGGCCCTCTTATCTCCCCTCTTCCCAGGGACTAGGGAACTGCTACAAGTTCTCACTGCTGCAGGTCTGAAGCTGGGGATTCTCTCCGCTGACTCCACCGCTGGAGTAGAAGCTTTTGTAACCCAGCACCAGCTTGGGGACTATCTTCAATTGTCTATGGGAGTGGATTCTGCTGCTTTGACTAAGCCGGACCCTCGGTTGTTTCATCAAGCTTGTGCCGCTTTGGGGGTAGAACCGGGTGCTACTCTAGTAGTGGGGGATTCTGAAGGGGATAGGTCGATGGCTCGCAAGGGAGGAGCGGCAGGGGTGATAGCTATTTCCTGGCATAGTGCTACAGCCTCTTATTTACAAGGAGCAGATGTGGCCATCGCCCGATTAGATGAAATTAAAATCCTCAATTCTTGATTTTTGCTTGTACCATGAGAACTTAACCTAATGTACAGTGATTATTCAAAGAGGATTCATTAACATTGTCTCGTCGTTACTTATTTACATCCGAATCAGTCACCGAGGGCCATCCCGATAAGATATGCGATCGCATTTCCGATACTATCATAGATGCTATTCTCACCCAAGACCCCAAAAGCAGAATTGCCGCAGAGGTAGTTGTCAATACTGGTTTAGTTTTGATTACTGGGGAAATTACTACCACCGCTGAAGTTGATTACGTGGAGTTGGCCCGGAAGCAAATTACTGAAATTGGCTATACTGAGGGTAGCAAAGGCTTTACTGCCAATAGCTGTGCTATTTTGGTAGCTTTAGAAAAGCAATCCCCCGATATTGCTCAAGGAGTGTCAAAGGCGCAAGAGCAGCGAGAAGAACTCAGCGAGGATGAATTAGACGCAATTGGTGCGGGAGACCAAGGGCTGATGTTTGGCTATGCCTGCAACGAAACCCCAGAATTGATGCCCATGCCTATTAGTTTAGCCCATCGCATGGCTCGCAGACTGGCATTGGTGCGCAAAACAGGCCAATTGACCTATCTCCGTCCCGACGGCAAAACTCAGGTGACGGTTATTTACGAAGATGGTCGTCCGGTAGGAATAGATACCATTTTGATTTCTACCCAGCATGGGGAAACTATTGGGGATATTACCGATAATTCCCAGGTGCAGGCAAAAATCAAATCAGACCTTTGGGAAGCTGTGGTACAGCCAGTGTTTGCTGACTTGGAGGTTAAACCTGACAAAGATACTCGCTTTTTGGTTAATCCCACGGGGAAATTCGTCGTTGGCGGTCCTCAAGGAGATACGGGGTTAACTGGTCGCAAGATAATTGTAGATACCTATGGGGGCTATTCTCGTCACGGCGGCGGAGCTTTTTCTGGCAAAGACCCCACCAAGGTGGATCGGAGCGCTTCCTATGCTTGTCGCTATGTGGCTAAGAATATTGTGGCTGCTGGTTTGGCTGAGAAGTGCGAAGTGCAGGTGAGTTACGCTATTGGGGTTGCCCGTCCCATTAATATTCTGGTAGACACTTTCGGAACCGGAAAGATAGGGGAAGAAGAATTGTTAGAGTTAGTAGAGAAGCATTTTGAATTGCGTCCTGCTGGGATTATTCAAACTTTCAATCTCTACGGTTTGCCTAAAGAACGGGGAGGTCGTTTCTATCAAGATGTAGCTGCTTACGGTCATTTTGGCAGGGATGATCTAGATTTGCCTTGGGAACAATTGGATAAAGTAGCCGTTTTGAAAGAAGCTCTAGCGCAAACTGTTTGACCCATATATAGCAGTTGATAGTTGATAGTGGACAGTTGATAGTTATACAGCAACCAACCGGTTGCTCTCACTCAATACTCAACACTTTCATAGGCCGGTACAGTACGCTATATTAAAACGAATGGTATAATTAGCAAGTACAAAGAAAAAAAATACTAGAAGATTAGTCAAATAAAACTTTACTCTCTAGTTATAACAAAATCGCTTTGTAGGGTGCGTTGAGAACGCACCGAAACTCATGAAAACTATAAGATAGTTTAGTGTTCATGTTCTTATATAACGATTTGAAGTTAAATTTTAATTTCAATACAGTCAATTTTCGTTCCTAGATTCGATAAATAAAGCTTTCGGTGGGCAGTGCCCACCCTACAATTATATCATAAACTCGACCGAATCTGAAAATTGACAACAAGCTAAAACCCAAGAGGAATAAGGCTTTTCGAGTTTCT
>JH610861.1 GCA_000252485.1 Prochloron didemni P4-Papua_New_Guinea
GAAGGAGCTATCAACTATTAACTAGCCTTCAGCAGCAAAGCTACTAGATCGATATAGTAAAAAGTGAGCATTATTGCTCAGAGAAAACTTGGCTTCTCTATCGATATAGAGGTTATCTCTCACTCTCTTGCTTTTTTGCTATAATCGGGTAACTTAAGACAGAATCTTCAACTACAGGCTTTTATGGAACTGCTCGCTATCATTCTATCCGGTTTAATCACTTTGGTTTCTCCTGCAGGTTTGATTCTTGATGACACCCTCGCCAAAGCATTCAGGGAACAATTTGAAGAAGTAGAACAATTAGCAGTGAGGGTTGATAATGCTCCCAGTTATAGCATTTTACAGGGCAAAGTAGAGCGAGTTAGAGTTGCCAGTCGGGGAGTTAAACTAGGGCTAGATTTTAGAATAGATACCCTGGAATTTGAAATAGACCCCATCGCCGATGTAAGAGGTTTGTCAGTCAATGAGACTGACAATCAATCTGGCAGCCAACCATTACAAGGGGCAATCCGTTTGGTTATCACAGAAGAGGATATCAACCAAGCACTGGAATCGGAAAAAGTAAAAGCTATACTGCAAGAATTGCTTGATGGCTTGGTATCTGATTCAGGGGATTTGCCACAATTAGGTTACGAATTGTTAAATCTGCGCCTCCAATTCCTAGATAATAATCGTTTCCAGTTACAAGTGGGATTGGCAAGACCGGGTAGTGGCAATAGTCAATCTCAGCCCCTTGATCTGGTCTTGGAGTCGGAAGTAAAAGTGGTAGGAGGATCCAGTTTTAGGTTAATAGAGCCAGAAATATGGGTAAATGGTAAACTCATTACTTCTCCGTTCATAATTGAAACTCTTACCAATGGTGTGAGTAGGTTCTTGGATTTGCGGCAGCTTGAAGGAGAGGGTATTATAGTGAGGATTTTACAATGGTCGCTAAGTGAAGATAGAGTCCATCTAGCTGCGTTCGTTCGCTCAAATGCTAGAGCAAATGTTGTTGCTGGAAACGATTATGCCAAATAACCAGTGTATTATTTATAATTTTGGTGTTATAAATGAGAAGTATCATGGAAAATAGACAAAAAAAAGGCAGTGGTTCCTTGGGTTTCACTATCGCCGCCACCGCAGTGGTAGTTGTGGCTGCTGGTGGGGGAATGAGTTGGTGGGCTTTTAAATCCCTCTTTACCCCAGACAAACCTTCTATCCCTGTTGCCGTCACTCCAAAACAATTGTCTTTGGAGAATAATGATAAATCGGAATTGATGCAGGGGTCGATTTATTGGCTCGACCCAGAAGCTAGGGAAGTCAAGCTGGTTCCCAGTCCAATCACTGTGGAAAAGTCTGCTGACAAACAAAACATTATTGCCAGTGCATTTCAGCGTCTGTTAGCAGGTTCGGGGGATGGAACCTACACTACCACGATTCCGGAAGGAACGAAATTGCTAGGGGTAAAATTAGAAAGCAACGGAGTTCATGTGAATTTATCGGCTAAATTCAAAGAAGGTGGTGGGAGTACTTCTATGGTAGGTCGTTTGGGTCAGATTATTTATACTGCTACCAGTTTGAATCCGGAGGATCCAGTTTGGCTTAATGTAGATGGAAAACCCCTAGAAGTTTTGGGTGGAGAAGGTATGATTGTGGAGCAACCGATTACTCGTAAAAACTTTGAAGAAAATTTCCTCTTCTAATACCTTAATAATTGGTTGATAGGGTTTGTAGGTTAAAACTTATTTTTTTGTCCTAACCTACACAGGAATCAATACTGTAACTTTATTGAACTTTATTGAGCAGGATTGATCCACATTAAAGTTTGGCCAAACTCAACTGATTCGCCGTTTTTGACCGCAACTTCCATCACTTCACCAGAAACTTCTGCTTCTATTTCATTCATTAGTTTCATCGCCTCAATAATACATACGGTTTGCCCTGTGCCAATGCGATCGCCCACTTCCACAAACGGGGCTTCATCAGGTCCAGGAGCGCTGTAGAAAGTTCCCACCATGGGAGAAGAAATTTCCACCCATTTTTTCTCCACAGGGGAAGGTGGTGAAACCTGTGTTGCCGGAGGAACTGGCTGCAGGTCTGTAGGAGGCTGAGGTGGGGGGGGCGGTACTCTGGGACTAGGGTCCGGAGTTTCAGCAGGGTTAGGAGGAGGTATATAAGCTTTGTCCTTACGAACCGTAAGCTCAAAATCGTCGTTTTTGAGAATTAACTCGGTGATATCAGTTTCAGCGATCGCCCCTAACAGTTCTTTGAGTTGATTAAAATCTATCGACACGAATCTTACCGTCCCATAATTTTATCTACTTCAGCATTAATGCCAATTGCCTTTTTTATTCCCGCCCTAGATAAGAATCATTGCGAGTGTCGATTTTGATTCTCTCCCCCACAGAAATAAACAAGGGAACCATGACCTGAGCGCCAGTTTCTACAATAGCAGGTTTAGTGCCACCAGTAGCAGTATCACCTTTCACTCCAGGGTCTGCCTCTATCACTTCCAGTATTACAGATGTAGGAAGTTCAATTTCTAACACCTGCTCTCCCCAAAAAAGAACATTGACCTCTGTCTCTTCCTTTAAGTACTTGACGCGATCGCCAATTTGCTGCTCTCCGAGACGAGTTTCTTCAAAACTTTCCATATCCATAAAGACCCACTGTTCTCCGTCTTTATAGGTATATTGCATGGTCCGCTTATCCAGATTAGCTTGAGGAACCGTTTCCCCAGCGCGGAAGGTTTTTTCAACTACATTTCCAGTTTGTACGTTTTTGAGCTTAGTGCGAACAAAAGCAGAACCTTTGCCAGGTTTAACATGGAGGAATTCTACTACCCGCCAAACAGCTCCATCTAATTCGATGGAGACACCACTACGAAAGTCATTAGAAGAAATCATCTATCTTGGCCTAAGATAACCGTCGCGTCAATTGAAGCATTAAACAGAGAAGACAACAAGAATATATTCTACTAGAGATGGGTCAACATAAAACGGTAAGATTCTGAGGAGCAGCCTGGTTAATAAGGAAAAGATCCATTGATGAAACCTGTAAAAACTCCTAGACTCCATTGGAGTCAACCTTTACTGCGTACTTCTGCTTTGGCCGTGCTGCTATTTACCTTGTCAGTAGGCTTAAGCGGAGCGTGGTGGGACTTTTTTGGTGGCGGTAGCAGTCAACAACCTGCAAGGGAAAGTATTTTGGCCGAGGGAGCTTCTATTACAGACCCAGAAGCTATTTTAAGATACTCCCTGCCCATTGATAATCCAGAAGTGCGGCAACTGCAAGGAAGTTTAGAAGACATTTACTATCAGATACGCAAAAAACGCTGGCGTTCAGCTGATAAAGATATCAAAACTGCTTCCAAGATTTTGAATATCGGTAGCAATAAATTGCTGGCAACTGTGCCGGAAGAGCGGAAACCTCAAGCAGAAGAATATATCCAGCAGATCCAGCCCCAAATTGGTCCCTTGCGAGAGGCAGTGGATGCTAAGAATAGCGAGGAAATACGGGAACGACTGGGAGTAATTCTGGACCAAATCACCGAGTTAGAAGAATTGATGGTTGTGGGATTTCCTTTTCAAGTTCCCGAGGAATACTCACATTTACCTCAATTACTGGGTCGCGCCACTGTAGTCATTGCTACCACGAAAGGGGATATGACCATTGTGGTAGATGGCTATAGCGCTCCAGTCAATGGAGGGGATTTTGTGGATCTGGTGCAGCGAGGTTTCTATGATGGTTTGGATTTTATCGATATTGAAGATTCCTTTGTGATCCAAACTGGGAACCCCCCAGGAAGGGAAGAAGGTTTTATCGACCCAGACACTGGAGAATATCGAGCTATTCCTTTGGAAATATTAATTCAAGGTGAGACGGAGCCTCTTTACGGTACTACTTCCGAGGAAGCAGGTTATTACTTGGAAAAACCGGTTATTCCTTTTAACGCTTATGGAGCCGTAGCTATGGCACGTCCCGAGCAAGATCCTAATGGAGGTTCTTCTCAGTTCTTTTTGTTCAAGTTCGATACGGAATTAACCCCTCCTGGTTACAATTTGATGGATGGGCGTTACTCTGTTATTGGTTATTTAACTGAAGGAAAAGAAGTTCTCAAAAAACTGACGAAAGAGGACAAGGTGATTGGGGCAAAAGTAGTGGCAGGAATTGAAAACTTGGTTCAACCGGAAGTTTAAATCTATCCCCCTAAATCCCCCTTAGTAAGGGGGACTTTCAGAATAAAGCTTGGATAGTAGGGCGATCGCTCCAGTTTATTTTTCGTAGGTTGGGTTGAGGTAACGAAACCCAACAGCACCAAAAAGTCTCAGCCGTGCTTCGGAAGGAAGAAGATATAATCTTAATCTAATGCTTCGCTGGCACTGCGCGATCGCCTCCAGCGGCGCGAAGCTGGGCGTAACGCTTTAGAGCAATTCATGGTAAAATCTGATAATAATGCCTTTTCGTTACCCAAAATCAATAACCCAGATTAAGTTCTTGTGCCTCATTGGCTAGTTCTGATAGTGTCTGGAGTCTTTTTCTATCAATTTCCTGCTTGTAGGCCATGAGGTCATCAAAACGAATCCGGCGATGTTTTCCAACTTTTCGGTAGGGAATCTTGCCATCATCAACCAGACTAATCAAGAACGGACGGGACACGTTTAAAATATCTGCAGCTTGCTGAGTGGTTAACTCAGCGATTTCTATAGCCATATTTCCCGAACTCGTTACCTATCTAGTAGTTAGTATTTTACCCGATCGCCTGTTGGTTTTCTTTAAGTTTGGATAGGAGGGCGATCGCTTCTATGCAACGCCTTTAGGACTTTAGAGCAATTCTAAGACACATGGGTCTAATAATGCCTTTTCCTTACCCAAAATCAATAACCCAGATTAAGTTCTTGTGCCTCATTGGCTAGTTCTGATAGTGTCTGGAGTCTTTTTCTATCAATTTCCTGCTTGTAGGCCATGAGGTCATCACAACGAATCCGGCGATGTTTTCCAACTTTTCGGTAGGGAATCTTGCCATCATCAACCAGACTAATCAAGAACGGACGGGACACGTTGAAAATATCTGCAGCTTGCTGAGTGGTTAATTCAGCGATTTCTATAGCCATATTTCCCGAACTCGTTACCTATCTAGTAGTTAGTATTTTACCCGATCGCCGGTTGGTTTTCTTTAAGTTTGGATAGTAGAGCGATCGCTCCAGTTTATTGTTCGTAGGTTGGGTTTCGCTATCGTAATGGCCAACCTACAATTGCTTATAACACTCGACAATCATCTGAAATCGCTCAAAATATCCTAAAACTATTGCGAAGCTTTGGGATTGAAAAGTTTCTAACATTACATTTTGTGACCAAAATTTACAAAACTGAAAACACCGTCTCACTGGTCACTGGTCACTGAGAAGCTGTCAACTGCATTGAGCCAATTAACTAATTCATCGCTGGTATTGAAATCCCACATTGTTTCTTCTAAACGTTCTAACTCGACCGATGTCAATGCTGCAATTAAGGATATTGTAGAAGAACTGAGTTGTCCAAAACGGCGTTCAAGTTGTCTCAATAGAAAGCTTCTTTGACCTTCTATTTTCCCTTGTTCTATCCCCTCTTCTATTCCTTCCCTTTTGGCTAAACTCAATTCACCTCTTCTATCCTCTAACAGTATTTCTTGTTGGCGGATATTTTCCAGTTCTTCTACACTTAAACTAGCTTGATTCGCTATATTCAAAGCTTTTTCTAACTGGGGGATTTCCTTGAGGTTGTCAGGAATAAGTTCTAAACTGGAAGCTTCTTTAATAAAATAAATCCACTTATCCATGGCATTTTCCAAGTCTTCCAGTTTTTTGGTAAATTTGGGTAGTTCCACAAACACTAATTTTAACTCATCTTTCTGATAAGCAAGTTTTTCTTCTTTTTCTTCTTCTTGTTCTTCTTCTTGAAAATAAAAGCGAGTAATTATTTTGTCTGTGTCTGGAAATAATTGAAAATCAGTGATAGTTAAAGCAATGACAGGATTGAGATAAGAATATCCCTGCCCCAATTTAAGCTGATTGGCATAGGTTTTGCACAAGTTATAAATAACTCGTTTGGGAAAAGCTTCCACATTCCACACTTGCATCTCAATAATGACAGTAGTTTTATCCGCCAATACTGCCTTGACATCGAGATAACTATCTTTTAGATCGAACACATCTCCAGGACTATAGGGGTCAATAATTTCTAAATCTTGGATTACCTCATTGCCGGAGTAGATGGTAGCATTCAGAAAGGAAATCAGAATATCTTTACTTTGGTCCGAACCAAAAATTTTCTTGAAAGCGAAGTCGGTTTTAGGGCTGATAAATCTCATGGGTTTACATATTGATAAGCTGTAGTCAATCTATTCAATATAGCACGTAATCGCTCAGTGCGCAAGGCGAAAAGATTTGGGATTGTTACGAGTACCAGAGGATTTGGAGATGTTAATGAGAATTTTAGTTAATTTACTCTGACTCTAGTACAATTTTATTAAACAAGGAATTTGTATTAATAGAGTATCTTCGTAGGGTGCGTTCGTAACGCACCATCCATCGCTCTCTAGAAACATCTGAAGAGCGATGGATGGTCAAAGAGCTAAAATCTGCTAGATTGCTAAATCCTGGCTGGTGCGTTACGGCGCTCCAACATATTTCGGCTTTTGTTGTTAATACTCTGCAAGCGCCTAACGCACCCTACGCGATGATTAGTGATAGACTTAGAGGTGGGATTCAGTAAATGGTTGCTATCCCCCTAAATCCCCCTTAATAAGGGGGACTTTCAGAATAAAGCGAGTAATAGATCTGCCAATAACAAAGAGCGCACTATTCTATTTACCCGATCGCCGGTTGGTTTTCTTTAAGTTTGGATAGTAGGGCGATCGCTCAAGCAATTGAATCAACTTCCGAACGCCGATGAATAGTTATTTATTAATAAATATTCTTCTAAAAAAGCTTACCCGCAAAGTTCAAAAGCTAGTAACTGCTCGAGTAGCAGTCTCTAAGAAGTTGGTTAGACTTGTAACGTGCATCAGTTAGTAGGGTGCGTTCGTAACGCACCGTCTTGGGATAAAATATCCTAAACCAAAATTGAATAATCTTGTTATACTCTAAAAATAGCAATTTTAGTCTTCTGTTGAAGATATTTGGCCAAAGCCTTATTTAAATAAACTTTAACCCATTAATTGGTTAGCTGAGAGATGGATTTATAATCTTTCCATCTCTTATCTAGATGAGGCACAACTTCTCTCTTAAAAGTCCCCCTTATTAAGGCTTGCCCTGCCCTTCGACTTCGCTCAGGGACCGCGTAGCCGAAGGGTGGATTTAGGGGGATAGTAGCAAACCTAAACGTATTTGATATTAAATAGAACCTTCTTTTAAATCTCTCTGGGAGGGGGAGAGGCTATAATCTTATCTAGTGCTTGGCTGGTGGGCAATGCCCACCCTACAGATAAATCTTGGCTGGTGGGCAGTGCCGCACCCTACAGATAAATCTTGCTTTATTATAATTTACTTATAACTACTGCTATATGTCTCATCCTAAAGTTCTCAAACCAGATCGAAGTTATACTTTTGCAGACTATTTCAAACTCAAGTTTGCACCGGCTGATATTTTGGCTGATTTGGGATGTCGCTTAGAAAGGAAAAAACTGGAGTTAATTTCTTATCGCGGCGAGTTACCTACATTGTTGGATTTACAACAGCGCATTGAAGCTATTTTGCCTCATGTTAGTTTAACCAGCGAAATGGCAAGGCGAGAGTTGTTGATTGCTCCCGTAGTCATAGAATTGATTCGCATGACGGAGGCAGATCTCAATGTGGAATATGCCATTGAAGTTAATTCTTATCTGAAAGGAGAATTGGATTATTATTTACATCGAAATCAAAATTTGTTGATTATTGAAGCCAAACAAGCAGATATAACCCGAGGCTTCACCCAACTTGCTGTGGAATTGATTGCTCTATCTCAATGGCTCCATCGCGGCGAGGAAAACCTCCCACCCTTGGTAGGTGCAGTCAGCACAGGAGATATTTGGCAGTTCGGTAGATATTTCCCGGCTCAACAGTTGGTTCAGCAAGATTTGGGGTTGTGGCGAGTGCCAGAGGATTTGGAGATGTTAATGAGAATTTTAGTCAATTTACTCTGACTCCAATACAATTTTATTAAACAAGGAATTTGTATTAATAGAGTATCTTCGTAGGGTGCGTTCGTAACGCACCATCCATCGCTCTCCAGAAACATCTAATATGAATTACGAAAATGTTTGCTACAAACCTACCCCCTAAATCCCCCTCTCATTTGGGGGACTTTCCAGGCTCCCCCAAATGAGAGGGGGGCTGGGGGGGATCCAACGTTAAAGCATTTATAAATAATATCAAATCTGAAAATGGTTGCTACAGATACGTTAACGAATGATTTCAGCCCAGAAACCGGGTTTCTCCTATTATTTTAAGGGTTAATGCTAAAATTTTAGAAAGAAACCCGGTTTCTCAAACCACGGAATAACCTCAATCTATACTATGATGCAACGCCACTATTTGTAGCAATCATTTTTGTATTTCATATAACTTATAAATACTATTGTATTTGTAGCAAACATTTTTAGATTTGATATAAAGAGCGATGGATGGTCAAAAAGCTAAAATCTGCTAGATTGCTAAATCCTGGCTGGTGCGTTACGGCGCTCCAACATATTTCGGCTTTTGTTGTTAATACTCTGCAAGCGCCTAACGCACCCTACGGGATGATTAGTGATAGGTTTTAATTAAGAGATTGCCAAAAGCGATCGCTATTGGCAATGCCATCAAAATCCGGGTCATTTTTCACTTCACTGCGATATTTAGGATTCAATTCTATGGCTCTTTTAAGGCTTTTAACAGCGGGGACTAGTTCTCGCCGCAGGGCGTAACAGGCGGCTTTGTTGTAGTGAGCGGTGCTGTAGTTGGGTTGAAGTGCAATAGCCTGATCAAAGCTTTCAATGGCTTCCTTATCTCGTTCTTGTTTCATTAAAACGTAACCGCGATAGTTCCAGGCTTTAGCAGATTTGGGTTCTAATTCAATGGCTTTATCTAAAGAAGAGATAGCCTCTGAATACTTTTCTAACATCTCTAAGGCCATGCCTCGATTTAACCAGGCTACTCCATCATCGGAGCGCAAGTTAATGGCGCGGTCGAAGGATTCTAAGGCTTGCTGGTGCTTTTGGCTCATTCCTAGGGCTACTCCTCGGTCAACCCAGGCTTGGGGGTAATCTGGGTTGATGGCTAAGGCGCGATCGTAACTGGCTATGGCATCGGCATAGCGGCGCAATTTTCTCAGGGTCGTGCCTCGGTTTAAATAGGCTTGGCTGTTTTCTGGTTCTATTTGGATTAGTTGGTTGAAGGCAATGAGGGCTGGTTCTAAGAGATTGGATTTTTGTAAAGCTATAGCTTTATTGTACAATAGTTGAGAAACTTGAGAATTATTGGGTTGTAATTCTAGGGCTTTGTCGTAATTTTTAATTGCTTCTGGATAGTTGTTTTGGGATAGTAGTTGGTTTCCTCGGTTGAGGAAGTGTTCGGCACTGTAGAATAACTCAGGATGATTGGTTTGCAGGTTGGTAAGTTTTTCTAGTTGAGCGAGGATATTTTCTTTGGAGTCTTTAAACGCAATGGTGGCTAAGGATTCAGGAGAAGTTGCTTTTATTTCTTCTAGAAGCTTATCCCGTTCTGATTCTACATTAGTTTGAATTTGCTGTAGGCGCAAGGTTAATTCTTGCTCTAGTTGGGTTATATTTTCGCTAGCAGTAGTTCCGGCTGCTTGACTTTGCTCCTCTAATGTTTTGAGGGTTAGTTGATGGCTTTGAGATAATGCTGCTAACTGTTGTTGAAATGTTGCTGCTTGTCCATCTATTTCCTTTACTGTTGTTTGACTTTTCTCTAGCATAGTAGCGATGTTTTCCTGGGCACTGCTAACTTCATTTTCCCACTCTTGTAGTTCTTGAAGACGGTAGGTGATTATAGTGGCAACTTCTGTAATAATAGCTTTGCGCAAGAGCGAAATAGAGGCGATCGCTGCTGCTATTAATACTACTAAAATAGCCAGCAGAAGGTTAAAGGTGTTGATGGTTTGGCTAAAGATACGATTTGCTTCTGCTTGCACCTGCTCTTGAATCAGTTTTTCCGTATCTACCTGCTCTAGTGGTGTAATAATGGGTTCCGGTGTCATAGGTTCCCCTTTGGCGGGGGTAAAAGAAAGCAGGAAAGTTAAGATAATAGATATTATAGATATTATAATTGTGGGCCAAGCTGAGATAAAGCCTTTGAAATAATTGTGTTCCATGGTTATACTTTCCCTATCTACCTGTTGCTATTGTAAGCCAATGGTTCGTAAATAAACAATCCTTAATTATCAATTATTAATAAATATAGCATTGCTTGGACTCATGAGGTAGATTATATACCAGCCTATGAAAGTGTTTAGTGTTGAGTGATAGCAACCGCTGCGGTGCTGTATAACTCGACCGAATCTGAAAATTGACAACAAGCTAAAACCCAAGAGGAATAAGGCTTTTCGAGTTTATGCCATTTTTTTTTGGCGGAGACATTCGTCAATTCAACATGTTTTAATTTTTAATTTTTAATTTTGAATTCGACCTCAGGAGCTATCAACTATCCACTATCAACTATCCACTATCAACTATCCACTGTCAACTGCTATATATTTTGCTTCCCTTTTCCCTTATAATTATTAAAATGCAATTACGGATATAGTTAAGATGGTTAATGAGCTAACACTAATGTATGAAGTTCCTGCTTGGGCTGGGTTACTGGTTGGGTTCACTGGGTTACTGGCGATCACAGTATTGTATTTGGGCCAGCGCAAGCTAGAAGGGGAAAAGCAACAACTGGAAGCCAGCAATCAGGAGTTGGAGAGCAACCTAAGTGGGGAAAAGCAGCAAGTTGGCAATCTCACCGGGGAGAAAAGTAAGCTTGAAACCGAACTGCAGCAGGAAAAGGAGAATATTTTCCGATTTCAACAGCAAGTAAATAACCTCACTGAGGAAAAAGCAAATCTGGAAACTCAACTGCAACAAGAGAAAGGAACGATTTCTTCTCTCCAAGGGCAAGTGAAGCAGTTGACCCAGGAGAAAGAAAATCTTGAAGTCCAATTAACTTCTTTTCGGGAGCAAATAAATAACCTCACGGAGGACAACGTTAGCCTGGAAACTCAATTAAAGCAAGAGAAAGATAATCTTGCTTCTGTCCAGGGGCAAATGAACCAGTTGACAGAGGAGAAAGAAAATCTTGAAGTCCAATTAACTGCTGCACGGGAGCAAGTAAATAATCTCACTGGGGAAAAAGCTAGTCTGGAAAGTCAATTAAAGCAAGAGCAAAATAATATTGCTTCTCTTCAAGAGCAAGTTCGGGAGTTTTCCCAGGATAAGGAAAGTCTAGAAGGGGAATTAACTACTGCACGGGAACAAGTAAATAATCTTACTGGAGAAAAAGCTAGTCTGGAAACTCAATTAAAGCAAAAGCAAGATAATCTTGCTTCTGTCCAGGGGCAAGTGAACCAGTTGACAGGGGACAAGGAAAGTCTAGAAGTCCAATTAACTACTGCAGGGGAACAAATAAATAGTCTTACTGGAGAAAAAGCTAGTCTGGAAAGTCAATTAAAGCAAGAGCAAGATAATCTTGCTTCTCTTCAAGAGGAAGTGAACCAGTTGACAGGGGAGAAAGAAAATCTTGAAGTCCAATTAACTGCTGCACTAGAACAAGTAAATAACCTGACTGGGGAAAAAGCTAGTCTGGAAAGTCAATTAAAGCAAGAGCAAGATAATCTTGCTGCTCTTCAAGAGGAAGTTAACCAGTTGACAGGGGAAAAGGAAAGTCTAGAAGAAGAATTAACTACTGCACGGGAGCAAGTAAATAACCTCACTGGGGAAAAAGCTAGTCTGGAAAGTCAATTAAAGCAAGAGCAAGATAATCTTGCTGCTCTTCAGCCACCAGAAAATTCTAGTGTAGAACAAGAAGAGATAGAAGAGAAGTTAGAACAAGAGGAAGTTGAAGTTACACCTGTCCGGGAAGAAACACAAGAGTCAGGGGAAGAGAAGACAGAAGCAATAGAAGAACAGTTAGAGGAAGAAAATAAGCAACCATTAGCTGGGAAAAAGTTTGTCATTATCGGAACTCTGACTTTATTTAAGAATCAAGCTGAAGCTAAAGAGTTAATTATAGGAGCGGGGGGAGAAATTGCTGGTTCTCTCACTTCTACTATCGACTATGTTTTAGCAGGTAAAGGGGGCAGTTCTAAGCTTGAAAAAGCCAAGGAATTAGGAGTTGCCCAAATCTCTGAAGAGGAGTTACTTAGTTTAGTAGGTAAGGAATAAGATTTGCTTCCTATTAGTGATTGACTGGGCTTGTTTTACAACGGTC
>JH610862.1 GCA_000252485.1 Prochloron didemni P4-Papua_New_Guinea
CTTTTAACATACAACAGTAAAAAACAAATAACAAATAACCAACAACAAATAACCAACAACAAATAACAAATAACCAACAACCAACACTTCGGCTACGCGGTCACTGCCCTTCGGCTACGCTCAGGGGCCGCGAAGTCGAAGTGCAGTGCAAGCAACAAATAACAAATAACTATAAGTTAGCATATTCTGTATACTGTCGCAGTTCTGGAGGATGAAAGCCAATGACAATTTGGTCTTTAGGTACGCCTCGTTTTTCTAATACTTCAGCAATATCAATTTCGGTTCCGTTCCACTGAATCCAAATTTTGCCGTCTGGTTTGATGTCTAAATGGAGAACTGGGCCGAACACTCGCTTTTCCTTGAACCAACCAATAAAGATGAGTTGATAGTGGTCCTGTTTAGTATCGAAGAGAGTTTGGGCTTCCACTTCATCTCCAACGGAGTTGCGGATATTAGCTCGTTCTGTGAGTAAGTCTTGAATATATTGACGGTAATTTTCTCGTTGGGTAGGAGTTACTTCAGCCATTGGGTAATTACCTCCTTGCTAATATTATAAACCATAAGTTTAACTTGGCTGCGTTTAATTACAGATTGGATGAAAGGACGTTGGAAAAAGGTGTCGTAAATTTTAGTTGAAATAGCTAAATAAAGAATTCTCTCTGGTTCCAGATCTTCCAGAGCATAACGATAGTTGATAAATTGACCCATTGCAGTATGGAATTGGGAAATAGCGGAAATCCCGAGAAAACTTTTGATTTCTACTGCAATTTTTTCCTCTTTTCGTTCCGCAGCAATGAGGTGTTCTGCACCCAGGTCAATGTACATTTCTGTGAACAAGTCGGCTTGGAGTGGAAGGGGATCGTGGGTAATCCGCCAGTTTTCTTTCTGGAGAGCAATTTTCACAGTTTGGTGAAATCGATCTTTACTCATTATTACATTGATATTACTCACGGCATCCGGTTGTACGCCTCGCCCGCCACTATTATACAACTTAGGAGTTACGCATTGACAAAACAGCCAATATGTGTATAGACTCCCTCAGAGATATAGCGATCGCTAACTTCCTAACAAGTACAAAATACGCGCCTCGTTCAGTGGGAGCCAAAGCCTACAAACAATTGGCTCAAGAATGCCTATCTATTTGGGGGATTTAACATGGCCAAGAAAATTACTGGAATGGGTGGTAAGCTCTCTCAACTCTCTGGAATTCGACCGCCATCCGAAGAGCAAGAACCGGAGAAAACCCAACCTGAAGTAACTTCCCCAAGCGCCGCAGCTCCCCAACCCGAAGATAAGCTGGTGACGGTAAACCTAAAAATTCGCAAGTCCCAGAAAGAATGGTTGGCGGCGATTGCGGCTCAAGTGCGAGATAATAACCTGGACCCTGTTCCTCCAGGCGATCGCACTTACCCTCAGCATTTAATTGGCGTGGCGATCGACTTACTCGCCCATGCTGATGTGGATTGGTCTGAAGTAAAGAATATTGCCCAATTGCGAAAACGGTTAAACCTATTAGACCTTTAAGTGACTAGGTGATTAGACCTTTAGGGGATTAGAGGAGGGCAAGTTGAGCCAGAAAAATTGAGTCTAACTCGAAAAATTCCAAAATTGTGCTTTGAAATCGTCTTTAGATTGAAAGGTGGAAAATAAACAGCCACCTGATGAAGTCCAAAATCTTGTTTCGAGAGCCTGGTGATAAACATGTTCTAAGTTTTCATCGGTCTCTTGAAAAAAACTCACTGAAACTCAATAAATAAGGAGTACGTACCTGTGTCTCAAACACTGAAGTCTTTTGGAAGTCTGATTGCAGCTTTTGCTCTTGTGATCGCTGTTAGTTTAGGATTTACTAGCTCTGCTCTTGCAGATGATTCTGTTGCTTTTACCGCACCTCCAATTGGTCAATGTTTTGTTGTCAAGCAATCCATCACAGTTGAAGGAACGGCAACTCGGAACGTGAAGACCGTTAAACTCTCTTCTTCCACTACACCCCAACCTTTCGGCTCTCCAAAACAAGTTAACGACGACGGTATATGGCAATCCAAAATACTATTCAATAGCCCTGGAACACCCGAGCTTAAAGCTCAAGGGTTAGATGAAAGCGGACAGCCCGTTGGTAAGCCAGCAACACGGAGTATTACGATTAAGGATGGTTCTTGCTAACTAAGGCCAAGTAAAATAAATCTGCAATCCAAGATAATTAGACATCTACAGGAATGGCGAAGCGATTCCTGTGGATGTCTATTAGACATATTGGCTGTTTTGTCAATGCGTAACTCCTACAACTTAGTAGATTATCTCCTATGGTTATTTCTATTGTTCAAACCAATGAAGAACAGCAATCAATATGTAGATTTACCTCATAAGTCCAAGAAACGCTATATTTTGGCTAATATAGTTATATTGGATTTAATTTCAACCTAGAATATTTTCCTATGGTAAAATATTGAAACTTTGACAGTGTTTAGGTCTAAATAATCTAAAATCTCTTCTATCTAATGTTAATATAAGATTGCTTTTATACCTTTCCGCGATCGCCATGACAGTTGCATCAACAAAATCAATACGACTATCTTCATATTTATCTAAAATTTCAGCTACTCGCATGACATCAGTTTCGGTCAGAGATATTAAACGAAACCGACTGGCAGATAATCCTTTTAAAAAAGTGGCTACAACATTAATTCCTACACTGCGCCCTACTAAATAAGCTACTTCTGCTAAAACTGTTTGAGGTAATAATATGGAATTTTGCTGTTTGTAAATCTCTACCACATCGCTATGTTTCCCATCTGATTTATTTAACAAAGCGACTACAAAACCTGTATCGCTAATTGCTATTTTTCTTTCCATGTCCAACCTGAATGTTCTTGGATTTCTTCCTCTAAAATTTCCTCTGATTTAGTTGCTAGATCGGCAGAACCTTGAAATAAACCAATTAAGGGATCTGATGAATTATCCTCCTTATTATTTTGAGATTTTGTAGTGATAATAAAAACTTCAACTATTTCACCGACAGGTAGATCTGGTGTTTCAATTTCTATCTTATTACCAGTCAGGACTTGGGTATTTATATGTAAAGCTGATTGTTTCATCTATCGTATTTTTGATTCATCTTATCATAGTTTTTTTTCGCGCACACCTTGCCCCATTTTCATTCAACTTCATCTTAGCTCCCCAATCTATCCCTGTCAACCCCTATTCTGCCCTTAATTATTAAGAATTGCGAAGCCAATTTGAGCTAAGTAAATTCACGTAAATTGACTAATTCGCCTGGGATAAGAAATCCAAAATTACTACTAATTTAAGATAAGCCAACCTTATGAAAAGAGGGATTAAAGCAAAATTAACTGACAGTCGCCATTAAAAAATCGTCGATAAACTCCTTCCGTAACTAACAAAGCGGTAGTCAAATTAGTTAACGCGATCGCGAACAAAATTAAAATTTGATAGGAAGCAGCATTGAGAGGGTCGCTTCCCGCTAAGACTTGTCCGGTAAACATCCCCGGTAAACTCACCATTCCCACTACCATCATGCTATTAATTGTGGGAATTAAGCCGGTGCGAATTGCTTCAGTACGATAAGTAGCGATCGCTTGTTTTGGTGTTGCTCCCAAACTCAGATGAGTCTCAATTTCTAAGGGACTGCTTTTAATTTTACTCACAAGCCTTTCTCCACACAAAGAAGCAGTATTAAGTCCGTTACCCAGAATCATTCCTGCTAAAGGAATCAAATATTGAGGTTCGTACCAATTAGGAGGTTGAACGATTAAAACCATGGTGTAGCTCAAAGTGAGGGCAGCGCTGGCGAGGAGGGAAACCCAAACTACCGGTAATAAACCTTTAATCTGCTTGCCAATGCGATTGCGAGCTACTATAGCAGCGATGGTGAGCATAATCCCCAAAATAACTAGCACAGCTAAGGGATTGTCTACAGCAAAGACAAACTCTAAGATATAACCCACAACCATCAGTTGGAGGAGCGATCGCCCAGTAGCAAAAACCAGTTGTCCTTCCAAAGCCAATCTTTGCCAACTAGAGAGAGCAATGGCAATGCCCATCATGCCCAAAGCTAAGGCTAAATCGATTGTATCTAGTTCAATATAGCTATCCACAGCTATCCACAATACTCTATATTTCCTCTTTCTTCTATCCTAAAGAAAAAATTCCCGGTATAAAGCAGTGAAAAATATCCCTCCCGTGGATCTAACCCGTCAGTACCAAACCATTAGCCAAGAAGCTAATGCAGCAGTGCTGGAAGTTCTCAGTTCCGGTGGTTATATTGGCGGTGCAACAGTAACGGACTTCCAGCGTCAGTTTGCCCAATATATCGGCGTTTCTGAATCTGTCGCCTGCAACTCCGGGACAGACGCTCTCTATCTCGCCCTGCGAGCTTTAAATATTGGCCCAGGTGATGAAGTAATTACTTCTCCTTTTACTTTTTTCGCCACTGCGGAAGTAATTACCCTAGTTGGAGCCACTCCAGTATTTGTAGATATAGAACTGGAAACTTTTAATTTAAACGTTCAGCAAATATCCGCCAGTATTACCGCCAAAACTAAGGCTATTATGCCAGTTCACCTGTTCGGACAGCCAGCAACAATGACTCCCCTGATGGCAATAGCTAGCGCAAACAATCTGGTTGTGATAGAAGATTGCGCTCAAGCAACTGGGGCAGAATGGAAAGGTCAAAAAATAGGTAGTATAGGACAGGTGGGCTGCTTTAGCTTCTTTCCTACTAAGAACTTAGGGGCTTGCGGCGATGGGGGAATTGTGAGTACTGATGACCCGGCGATCGCCTCTACCATGAGAATGCTCAAAGAACACGGTAGTAGGGTTCGTTATCGTCACGATACTATTGGCATCAATAGTCGTTTGGATGCAGTTCAAGCAGCTATTTTACAAATCAAACTTCGTTACCTAGATAGTTGGAATCAAGAACGCCGAGAAATTGCAGCTCGTTACCAACAATTATTGGAGCATATACCAGGTATTGCCCTACCTCAATCTTTACCAGAAAGCAAGCACGTTTGGAATCAATATACTATTAGAGTGCTAGATAAGGAACAAGGAAAAGAACCGTTAAGAGATGAAGTTCGCCACCAGTTGCAACAAATGGGTATTAATTCCATGATTTATTATCCCATTCCCTTGCAGTTGCAGCCAGTATATCAGGATTTAGGTTATCAACTGGGACAACTGCCTGTGTCCGAGCAAGTTGCTCGGGAAGTTCTCTCTTTACCCATGTTTCCCGGTCTTACTTTTGAAGAACAAGAGCGAGTGGCTGATGGCTTGAAAAATTGTTTGAAATAAATTCTAGCAGTTGATAGTTGATAGTGGACCAACTCATAAATCATTCCTGATTGCTATATAAATAGTTTCGTGGGGTAGCCCTCTGGGCTGCCTATAGCAATCAGTAATCAGATGTGAGAACTAGTAGCTACAAATAGTTTATTTTTCGTAGGTTGGGTTGAGGTCACGAAACCCAACAAGCCACACAATTGGTGTCGGGTTTCGCTATCGCTCAACCCAACCTACAATTTTCTGTAACTGGGCAACGCCCAACAAGCCACACAATTGTATCTGTAGCAAACATTTTTAGATTTCATATAACCACAGAGATGCAGAGGACACAGAGATGGCTTTGTACACTCAAGGGATTTGTACCAGTTAAACTAAAGTGAGAGTTTGAGGCAATCACAACGACGGGTAAAGCAATATCCCCATAATCCCTGCAATCGGGATAACTAATACTACGTCAATTTTGAAGCGCAACATAGCAACCATCGCTGCGACAAAAATCAAGGCAGAGACCCAGTGAACTTGAGCGGTTTGAGCTAACACGATGGCTGCGGTGAAGATCATGCCGATGACCGCAGGACGAATACCTTTGAGTGCCGCTTGAATGGTTGGGGACTGTTTGATTTGCTCCAGCAAGTGAGAACAAGTCAGCATTAGCATCGCTGGCGGGAAAAAGATACCGACTGTTGCGACCAAAGACCCCACAATTCCCTTGACAGCATAGCCAATAAATGCTGCACTAATGAGGATCGGACCCGGAGTGACTTGGCCCAAGGCGATCGCACTAGCGAACTCTGGAGCCGTTACCCAGCCATAGTTATCCACTACAATTTCTTGAATCATTGGAATGAAGACGTACCCACTGCCAAATAATGTCAAGCTCATTCCTGAAAAGGTAACAAACAGTCGAGCCAGACTGTCCCTGCCGAACCAGGGAATTGGAATCAAGTAAAGCAACAAAAACCCCAAGAGAATCAGGAAAGAAATGGCGAGGTTACCCTTGGCAATCCCTGAAATCGTATTAGCCTCAGGCTGGTCTTGTTTTGATAGCTCACGAGCTGTAGACTGCCGATACCAGAAGTAGCCGAGACATCCAGATCCCAGAACCACAAGTAGAGTGATGTAAAATCCTCCTACTAGTTTAAGCAGTAAAGCTGCTGTCACAACCAAAGAGATACCTCGCCAGTTCTTGAAACTTCCAATGGTCTTTTTACTCAGTCGCCAAGCCGCTGCTAAGATAATCGCAACCATTGCAGGAACAAATCCAGCAAAGGCTTTACTGACAGCAGGTACCTCCCCAGCTTCAAAGTAAGCCATGGTAAATCCGACAACGAGAAGATAGGTGGGGAGTAGTACGCCGACACCGCTGGCTATAGCTCCTAGAATACCTCGAATTCGATAACCCACGTAGGCGACAACATTGACAGCAACAGGTCCTGGCAGAACAGTGGCTAAGGAGATACCATCGAGCATATCTTCGTGGGTAAGCAACTTGCGCCGTTGGACGACGATATTTTCTACCACCGAGATCAGAGCCATAAAGCCGCCAAATGCAGTACTCCCAATTTTCAAGAATGTCCAGAAGAGGTAAGTAGGACTCTCGAATTTCGAGTCGGGCGCGGATGTTAGATTAGTTGTTTCTTTAAGCATGGTCCCCGAAAAATTTTCTTTAGTCATGGGAATCTATGGAGTGAAGAGGTTATCAAGAGATTAGACATCTCCAAAAACTAGGAGTAGAATCTTGATATACAAGGGTTTCAGAACCAATTCTTACGATGTCTATTGAAGGAAATAACCTCCAAGCGAGTTTCCTATATTAGGCAGCAGACACAACTCCCACGCTCAGATGACGCTTTTCAATCGTCCCCAGCAAAGCCAATTGACGTTCACGACGCTCTCGATCTTCAGCATCCATCGTCTCCCGAACCAGAGCCTTGCGCTCCTGATTTTCGCGATCGAACTGAGCAATTTCTTCTTCCCTGAAGTTGGCAGTTTCTCCTACTGCTGTTTGAACGCGCTCGTAGCCGAGAGAGTCCAGCACATCGCCAGCGACCAGTTCAAAAATTCTAACTTCCTCTTCTGTCGCCTGAGTCAAGAACTTCTTAGAGTTTTTCTTCATCATCTGATTAGTGACGTTACTCCACAGAGAACTGCTGGAGGCAGTAGTCAAAGCTTCGTTAGACTGATGAAAGTCTAGCATTGAGGGGTTGTACTCGACGTTCAAGAAATCGCATAGGTTACCCAGGATGAGTTGGGAGTTGGTCGTCAACTCTTCGTAACTGAAAGCCAAAAATTGCTCATGACTGACTTGCTCGCGAATCTTCAAAGCCGCCCGCTGGGCTTTACCCCATTCTTGAGCGATATGGTAGAAATGCTTTTGTCCAACGACGGCTTTTTTGAAAGAAACTGCTACATCTCGACCATCTCGATAAAGATAGAGATATTTAACATAGGGGAGATAGTCATTGATCTCGGAAAAATAGTGAACATTTGCCAAACTCTTACAGCACCAAGTGTCAGCATTCCAGGCTTTGGCACAGGTGTCGTAGATGGCAGCAAAAATAGCAACTAAAGAATTCCCTCGACAACGAGCCATAATCTCAGCTCGATCAAGATTGACATTCTCCCAAGGAACGGGATTCAGTTCTACTAATCGACAAACATCATCTACCAACTGCATAAACGCTGCTTGATTACGCAGGTTGCCATAAGCCCATTGTAAAGGCATCAATCGCTGCAAGATATGAGGAGGATGAGGTGCCGCAACAGTAGGCACTTGGTTCAATATTAGTCGTAGTAAGTTTGATCCAGATCGTTGAGTACCGATCATCAGTACAGATTGAAAAAGACAAGCACGATTAACCATATATTTACGGTAGTTTTTATTCAATCAATAGTTTTTTTACCAATTGAATTTGATGATACTTAACCTGTTAGAAAAACAACACTAGGGATTTCACTGATTTTTCTCTAGTCTTTTCTATTTGTTTGGCTGTAAATTCCGTAAATTCACCATTAAAAGCAGAAATAAGGATACTATTTGCCAAAGTAATCTAAATTTGTAACCCATATTCCGCTGGTAGTGTCGTAGTGTTTTGTAGGAAAAACACTACATATTGGTGACTTTATAAAGACTTAAGAATTGAAATAACCACAGAGACGCAGAGGAAACAGAGTCCGAAAGAGAGAATAGATAAAGTTCTTGAAAATAGCCCACCGCGAAGTGCTATAGTATATAAATAAACTTAAAAAGTTGAAACGTCGCGGTTTTCCTTTGCCAGGAGGTATTATGAATACTGAGCTAGCTTTATGGGAAGTTGTTATTAGTTTGCCTGAATCTCTCAAGACAGAATTGTTGCATTATGCAAAATATTTACAAGAAAAATATCCCAACGATCCACAATCCCAGGAAAAGACGAAAACCAAGCATGGTTATGGAAGTTGGGCAGGACAAATTATTATATCAAATGATTTTGATGAACCATTAGAAGATTTGGCGGAATATATGTAACATGAAAGCTATTTTGGATACTCATGTGGTTCTTTGGTATTTACTAGGAGATCCCAATCTATCGATTAAAGCCAAGGGTATTATTGATACCAAAAAAAACTTATATTTTAGTATTGTTAGTCTTTGGGAAATTGCTATTAAAATTAATCTAGGCAAGTTGGAAATTTATCGGCCTATGGTCGATTTATCTAAAGAATTGCAATCTCTAAATATTAAAATTTTACCCATTATAAATAAAGATATTGAATTATATTCAGCATTTGATTTTCCGTCAAATCATCGCGATCCTTTTGATAGAATGTTAATTGTTCAAGCTATCAATCGCTCTCTTATTTTAATTAGCAGAGATATTAAATTGGATGCTTATCCTATTCAGAGGTTATGGGATTGAAATTAATAAAAATAATCTTGGGTTTCTTTTCTAATGGAGCGATCGCTCTATAATCCACATCTTTGGATTAGATTTAAATTACACCTGCGATTAACTTCCAACAGGGTGCCTCCCCTTCCCAATTTTGACCTGCCCAAGGCAGGCTGAGACTGACCGTTACCAGACAATTTTTTGGGGGTCCGTAGCCTGCATCCAATTGTTCCACAAACAATGGATCGGTAATTTTTGCTCCTGCTAAAGTTTTACCACTGGTAGATGTGATAGTACCTTTCCAGTCAGTATATCCTTTGGAATTTGTTCTTGATTCTACAGAAAAACGTATAACTTCAACCAGTTGGATCGTGCGACGTTGATCAAATGGAAGAGATTGCAAATAGGAAGGATTCACATATTTCCGTGAATTGTGGAGTATATCTGTGAAATTGTCACAATACTTTAGTAAATCTCTTCTTTGCGCTTTCCCCAAACAGTTCCATTGACCAGGGAGAACCGAGAGGTTTTCAGATTCAAAACCGAAATCATTGCCTGTATCAGCAAGAGGAATTTCTAAAATATCTAGCAATTCTGGTTCTCTACCTTCAACAAGCCGAACCAATCTGGGAACTCTCCCATCTTGAGGATATAATCCATCGCATACTGGACGAATCCATTTGCCCGTATCTAGATCGATTCCCGCAATGCAGCGTTCCTTTGACTTCCATGAATTAGCCAAACAGATAATTTGCTTTAGAGATGACATATATTAAGATTGTCCCACTTTTGATTTAAATACTCCGCAACTAAACGACGATGACAGTGATGGGGTTTTGCTTCGCTACAGAGCAAACAGGCATTATCCATCTGTTCTGGAGAGACTTTCTGCTCAATTTGGCGATTAGCTATGAGTTGTAAAAACTTTTGCTCATAGGTTGCCCAATCTCCTTTCTTTTTCTTATACTCATCCAGAATCTCTTTAGTTGGGGCCAGATCGAGAAGATGAATATAATCCATATCCGCAATAGTTTTGAGAAAGTATTGTAAATCGGATTTTTTAGCAAATCCAGCTAACTGGGAAACATTGTTGAGACGAGTATCTATAACTCGTTTAACTCCTGCCTTTTTCAGGGTCTCAAAGAATTTTTCAGCAGTCTTTTGGGTAAAACCGATGGTGAATAAATCAATGGACTTGCTCATAATAATTCCGGTGTGGTCAAAAGTAGTTGTTTGGGGCCAAATATCTATTTATCAGATGTGGGGTAGCCCCCCTTCGACTACGCGGTCCCTGAGCGCTCGCCCTGAGCGAAGTCGAAGGGTAGCCGAAGGGCAGGGCAAGTCTGGGCTGCCTAACTTTCGGGGTAAGCCGTGACTATTGAGAATTAAAAATTCAACTGTTTGTGACCGCACCCTAATAATTCTCCTCTTTTTCTTCCTCTTTTTCTACATAAGCAATCTTGTCTCCCTGAATCTTATAGGCTGTTGCCAAACATTCTTCCCTGGTGGGTAGAGTTTCAGGAAAAAGAGAAAGTTGAACTGATTGGTTTTCATTATCTTTAAACTCTCTAAACCCATGTTTTTCCAGCATTCTATTTTCTAAATGGCTGTGGGTTTCCAGATCGCCGTTATTTAAAATGTGATTAATATCTAAGTCCAAGTGTCGTAAGTACTGACAGACTAGAATTGCTCTGTGGCAATCTAGAGGGTCTTTCTCCGCGCACATCAGCGCAATTTTATATGTTTGAGAACCTTTCAGAACCCTTTTGATTCCCTCACGGAATTCATCGGTTTCCGCGATTCTTGCATACACTGCTTTTCCCTCAAGATAACATTTTTGGTTGTTGGGTCTTGCCCCTAATTCTTTCCCTAGAAATACGTACTTAATCGATTCTTGCCCTAAAGCTTCTTTTAATGGTGCTTGATTAAAATGGGACAAGAAGCGACTGTAGGGAGAGGAACGCACATCAGCAACAGCATTTATTCCATGTTTTTGTAATAGAAAAATAAATGCTTCCATATTTTGATTAGAGTGACCGATAGTGAATAACTTCATCCTTTAATCGTCTTAATCCATCTGCGTTTATCTGCGTTCATCTGTGGTTGATAGTTCTATTCTTAGTTGTTGGGTTTCGTTGCCCAAACCCAACCTACTATCTAGAATCCGTCAATTTATGCGGGAACTTTCACCGGCGTAGTTAGAGCTTCTGCAAGACTGCGAACTGCGGCTACCATAGCTACTTCGCTCTCCAGTTGGTTGATAGCAGAACCAACTCCCACTCCAGCAGCACCAGCCGCGATCGCCATGGGTACTGTAACGTTAGATAAACCGGAAGCACACAAAACCGGAACCGATACAGCGCGGGAAATACTGTGAGCGGCAGCCAGAGTGGGAGCTGCTTTTTCAATTAGTCCCAGAACACCAGCATGAATGGGATTGCTGCTAGTTCCTCCTTCCGTTTGAATAATGTCAGCCCCAGCCTCTACCAAAGCACCTGCCAGTAATACTTGTTCGTCTAAAGGTAAAATGTGAGGAACAGTGACAGAAAGAGTTGTCTTGGGTAAGAGCGATCGCGTTTTTCGAGTCAGTTCCAGCACTTCCACACCGGAAAAGTGCCGTCCCAAAGCGTAGAAGCAATCAAAATTGCCGATTTCAACTAAATCTGCTCCCGCTTCCACCGCACTGACCAATAACTCAGGTTCAACAGCGGAAACACAGATAGGTAAATCTACTAACTGACGTACCGCTCTCACCAACTCTGGAGAAGCAGCAATATCTACAAAAGTCGCACCACCAGCTTCTGCAGCTTTTACTGTTGCTGCCACTCGCTGGATGTTAAAATTATTTAACCCACTAATTATTTTTAACGCCTTTCTTTCAGCAAAAGCTTGCTCCAGTCTTAGCTCTATAGTCATCTCGAACTCCTTAAAGTTGGAAAAAAGTTGGAAACCGCACATTCAGATAATATTAGCTCCCCCCTTGCGAGAAAGAGCAACAAGATCCAGTAACCTACAAACGGGTGTGGTCAAAAGTAGTTGTTTGGGGCTAAATATCTATTTATCAGATGTGGGGTAGCCCCCCGCAGGGCAAGTCTGGGCTGCCTAACTTTCGGGGTAAGCCGTGACTATTGAGAATATAAAATTCAACTGTTTGTGACTGCACCCCCTAAAAACGCAGTAGGGGTGGGCAGTGCCGCACCCCAGTATCAAGTAATTTTGTTTATCTTAAGGTTTATTTAATATCTCAATTTGATACTGCTTTTGAAGCAGTAGTTTCTTGACGTTGTTGTTGGATACTTTCCAACTGTTGGAAGAGGAAGTCTATTTCTGCTTCTAAATACAGATACTTGAGCTGTTGCTCCGCTTGATAAGACTTCATCAATTTTTGGATCCGTCCATCTTTACTAAAAGTAGCATTGATACTGTCCCTGGAAGCTGAAGAAGATGGAGGAGATAATAAAGTGGTTGACATTTATAGTTGATTTGTTATTTTTGGTTGACTTAGATAGCCAAAGTTATTCTATCCTTTATTCTATCCTGAAGATTGATCGTAATTGTAGCAAATTTAGCAATTTGGCCTGCTATGGCAATTTTTTCTATCTGGAATGTAACTATAAAATAGAAAGTGTCCCGAAAAGCTAAGAGATAATAAATAAACCCTTAAATTTACTCGCCCCCCTACGGAGGAAAAGTCGTGCTGCTATCTAAAGGCTTTGAAATTGAAATGTACACCGGCACGCCCCAGGGCGATGTGGTGGGTCTCTCAGACAAAATCGTGCGAGATTTAGATGGATTTGTGCGGGAACCGGACAGTCGCAACCTAGAATATACCACAGCCCCCTTCTGTTGCTACGATCGCCTGCTCTGCGCTCTCCTTCGTCCCAGACAAAAGCTGAGGAATTATTTACAGCATTTGGGCAATTATACTTTAATTCCTGGCAGCACCTTATCTTTAGGCGGGACCAGCCATTTCTACCGTTCCGACCCCAACAATCCCTACCACGACTACATCGAACGAACCTACGGCACCAATGTAGTCACCGCCAGCGTCCACATCAATATAGGCATCAGCGACCCGGAACAACTGATACAGGCTTGTCGTTTAGTGCGACTAGAGGCTCCTCTCTATCTCGCCCTCAGTGCCTCCTCTCCCTTTCTGGACGGACGGGCCACTGGCTATCATTCTACTCGTTGGGGTGTTTTTCCCAAAACTCCCCCTCGCGTCCCTTTATTTACGAGCCACAAGCATTTTATCCAGTGGACGGAAGCTGAGTTAGCAGCAGGAAGAATGAAAAATGTTCGTCATCTTTGGAGTGCAGTTCGTCCCAACGGCGATCGCCGACCTTATATTCTCAATCGCTTGGAGTTGCGCATCTGCGACCTGGTTCTCAATCCCATAGACTTGCTGGCTATAACAGCTTTGCTGGAAGCTCGTCTCTTTCAACTTCTGGATGAACCCACCCTGGACCCTCTACAATCAAGCCAGATTCCTGCATCTAATAGGGCAGAAGATTTAATGGTGATGGCCGATGAGAATGAGGCAGCGGTTGCTAGGTCCAGTCTAGATGCCCAGTTAAGACACTGGCAAGATGGGCGGACAATTTTAGCTAGAGATTGGATTGAAGAAATTTATCAACAAGTTTTCCCCATAGCCAAAAGAAAAGGTTTTAGTTGCTTTTTATCTCCACTAAAAACAATACTCCGTTCCGGCAATGTCGCTCAAAAGTGGTTGCAACTGCATCATCAAGGTGAATCTATCCGTGACATTATCCAACAGGAAACGGAAACCATGAAGCAGCAAGAGCAAATACTAGAAGAAAAATTATGCGCACAGGTTGCAGCTTAAAATAGGAGGCGATGGATGTTTGGTGGGGGTAAACTAAATCGGTGTTGCATCCTGGAGAGACAATCTAGGAAAAAGAAAAAAATTTAACAAGGATGGAAGAATTAATTACTTTAAGAAAATACATCGAAGAAAGAGACTATACCAAAGCTTTAGAACTTGTAGGTGAATTAGAAGAGATGTGTAAAGAGGACAAACTCAACAAAATTTATAGTTATGCAGTTATCCTCTTAGTTCATTTAATCAAACAACAAGCGGAAAAGCGTACTACCAGATCCTGGGACGTTTCCATTCATAATTCCGTCAGAGAAATCAAGCGTACTAATAAGCGACGCAAATCTGGTGGTTATTATGCCAGCGAAGAGGAATTAATGGAAACTATTGATGAAGCCTTTGAAGCTGCAATGGAAAGAGCAGCATTAGAAGCTTTTGAGGGTAGACATGATGTGCATGAGCTAAACCAAATGATTGAGGCAAACAAGGTAAAAAAAGCTGCTTTAACTTTGATTATTGCCTAAACATTAGCAGTTCCGATACTTTTTAGCTACCAAAATCTAGAATAATCTAGCATTGGCTCACTAATGCAAGCTGATTTCTCAGCCAGGGGGTCTCTCCCAAAGCTCGCAAGAATATCCCACGAGCGCCGTTGATGTCTCGGTCCATGACCAGACCATCAACTTTTGATTTAATTTTTTTGCTCCCGCCAATGTTAACGAGTTCTCCCGTCCAGCTAACAGTTTTGCTCGTGTAAGCTTCGCAAACATCTAAGACTATCTTGCCCATCTCCTGAGCTTTGTGCTTCAAGAATTCTTTGAATCGATAGTGAGCGAAATTGAGTAGATTTCGGACTGTCTTAGACCGGATTTTTCTACTCCCCCTCTTCGACATTTCGGCTGTTTCAAAAGTAGGAAGCAAGATGACATCAAAGTTATCGACTAAGAATCTAGCAGTCTTGTGATGGAGTTCGCTTATCAAGTTCTGAATCTTGATTACCATTCGGCGGGCAGCTTGTCTCATTCTTCGTTTTTGTCCACCATTGGCTTTACTAATCTTGGACTTTAGATTATCCAAGTGCTGACATAAACGCTGAATACGGGAAAAGTCACTGTAGCCTATTTTACCGACTGATGTTTCACTAAAGAAGGCAACGAATGTTCTAACGCCTGGGTCTAGAGCCACCACCCTACCTTGATTCTCGGCAGGGGTCTTAGCGACTTTGTGAGCGATGCATAAATAATAATTGCCATTGTTACTCATCAGCCTTGAGTCGCAGACATGGTCAGGAAGCTTTTGAGAATAAGCCAGTTTATCCAGCTTCGTGTAATAGATTCCTTTGTCCGATATTGCAGATTTTGGAATAAAACAAGATTGGACTAAATCCTTTCTCGACCTAAACTTCACCTGTTGAATTTGGCCAGTTTTTTTATACTTTTTCTTTGCTTCCCGAACAGCTGTGCAAGCATCTCTAATCGCCACGGCTTTTATCTGGTATGGAACCTCTCCGCACCACTCAGGGAGGTTGTTTAATATGCCCGTTTTTATTGCGTACCAATTAGCTTTCACGAATCCATCCCGGAGTAATTCAACTGTCTTGTTAAACACATAGCGAGACACTCCAAACCACTTTCTAACAAGCAACCTTTGTTTAGCACTGAGGTATATCCGAATCTTCCTTGATTTTGTTACTGTATTTTCTGAGTCCGTGAATTCTGCAAGAGAAGACGTGAATGATGGACAGAAGGTCGGCGGTAAGCTCGGCTTCTGGACTGCTTGTAGATTGGTCGAGAACCAGGATTTTTCCACCGTTGAGACTGACCAA
>JH610863.1 GCA_000252485.1 Prochloron didemni P4-Papua_New_Guinea
TAAACCGCAGAGGTGGTCACAGGCAAGATAGGGGTGGTCACAGGCAAGATGCCTGTGCCACAAGGACGCAGAGGAAAAAGAGAGAGCTAGTTTTTATTCATGTCTCAATTATGTAAAGCCCTTTTAGTTAATTCGTAGGGTGGGCATCGCCCACCAATAGACTTTCGCTGCCACTAAAGGACGGATTTTAATTTCACTCGTGGGGTAGCCCTGGGGGCTGCCTACTTGGTTAATTTTTGTTCGTAGAGGAGATAACCCTGTCGGTGGGCAGTGCCGCACCCTACAATTCTCTCAAGCTATGATAGAATTATATAAATTTAGATAATAGCCTCAATGACAATAGGAGCTATAGTATAACCTGCGATCGCTCAATTACTTTCTCAAATACTTTTCTCCGGTTTCAATGTTTTTATCCTCCACTTTTCTGCCAATATCGTAGCGTAATCGCTCATTTGTTTTAGTTTATTTTCTCCCTCTTGAGCAGTTTTTAATATTTCCCTTAATTCTGATTCATTCAAGCAATCGACTTTCATAATTAACCTTCCAAACGTTTTTTAATATTGTTTACAATTATTTTAGCTTTTAATATTTTACCTAATTGTTATAATAAATTTTAGAGGGTAAAGTCAGAGATAGGATAAGGTTAGAGATATATTCGATCTATCTTTAGTTTAGGCTTAGAGCGCACCGTGAAACCGCTCTCCGGAGCCATCGCCTCTCAGGATTTGACTTAAGCACTGCAAAAAGACGGGATTTTCTATAAAGTGTTATAATTCTTAACGAAACCTATTAAGAAATTTAACTATGCCCGATCCTATCATCCGCTCCTTTTTTTTCGGCAGAGCCTTAGGGTCAACTCTCAAAGAGAAAGTTGAGGACGCTCTAACCAATACTCTGAGCGAACTTGGAAAATTTGATGCGGAACAACGAGAGCGATTGCGTCAATTCACTGCAGAAGTGCAAGCGAGAGCCGAACAAGCCGCCGCTCAAGGGAATGAAACCACCAGTAACAATGGTTCCACCGTGGCTTCAACCGCGATTACCACCCAGTCCCCCGCCGATCTCCAAGAAACTCTCGACGAACTGAGAGCGGCGATCGCCACCTTACGGGCTGAATTAAAGAATTATCGCAATAATCCAGAATAACTCAGGCTAACAACTTGTTGACTAACCAACAATCTTGTTGTGAATTTAATAAAAACTACTTTTAATAAATCAAATTAGGATAATCGAGTGTCAGCTTTATCTCAAACCACCAAACCATCAGCTCCATACGAGCTACTTCCCCCATCCTCAAAAGCTCGCACTCCCGAACCGGAAGCAAGTAAAAATACCTATCGCTGGAATAGAGAGAACTACTCTAAAACTCGTCGCCGGTACGATATTTGGCGTTTTGTCTTATCCTTAACCACCAAGTTATGGTTAAACGGAAAAAAGTGGAGCTATCCAGGGGGATATACAGAAGAAAAATTCATCGCCCGTCGGACTCGTCAAGCTCGTTGGATTAGGGAAAGCTTGTTAGAATTGGGACCAACTTTTATTAAGGTAGGCCAGCTATTTTCTAGCCGCGCCGATTTATTTCCTGCTGAGTACGTGTCGGAACTGGCCAAACTGCAAGACCAAGTTCCTGCATTTAGTTACGAACAAACAGCGGATATTATCACTGCCGATCTGGGCAAACCCATTGAGAAACTTTTTTCCAGTTTCGATCCTATTCCCTTAGCGGCAGCAAGTTTGGGACAAGTACACAAGGCTCGTCTCCACAATGGTGAAGAAGTGGTAGTCAAGGTGCAACGACCGGGACTGAAACAATTATTTACCATCGATTTGGCCATTCTCAAGCGAATTGCTCGCTATTTTCAAAACCATCCTCGTTGGGGCAAAGGAAAGGATTGGCTGGGTATTTATGAAGAGTGTAGCCGCATTCTCTGGCAAGAAACAGACTATCTCAATGAAGGTCGCAATGCCGATACCTTTCGCCGTAACTTCAGAAATGAAGATTGGGTGAAAGTTCCCCGAGTTTATTGGCGCTATACTGCCAGACGCATTTTAACTTTAGAATATTTGCCGGGAATTAAAATTAGCCACTACAAAGCCTTAGAAGGGGCTGGTTTAGATCGCAAAGAACTGGCACAATTGGGAGCGAAAGCTTATTTATATCAATTGCTTAACCATGGCTTTTTTCACGCCGATCCTCATCCCGGCAATATCGCAGTCAGCACAGAAGGAGGGCTGATTTTTTACGATTTTGGCATGATGGGGGAAATTACAGGCAATGTTCGGGATAATTTGCTGGAAACTCTCTTCGGTATTGCCGATAAAAATGGCGATCGCGTGATAAATTCCCTGATTAAATTGGGCGCTCTTTCACCCACAGAAGATATGGGACCGGTGCGGCGCTCAATCCAGTTCCTGCTGGATAATTTCATGGACAAACCCTTTGAGGAGCAGTCTATTAGCGCTATTGCCGACGATTTGTACGAGATTGCTTTCGACCAACCTTTTCGTTTTCCAGCAACTTTTACCTTTGTAATGCGGGCTTTTTCTACTCTGGAAGGAGTGGGAAAAGGTTTAGATTCGGAATTTAACTTTATGGAAGTAGCACAACCTTTTGCAATACAGCTTATGAGTAACGATAACGGCAGGAACGGCAACGGTATCCTAGAACAATTAGGACAGGAAGCAGCAAAAGTTAGCAGCACTGCTTTGGGTCTACCGCGACGAATTGACGATACAATTGATAAATTAGAGCGAGGAGACTTGCGCATTAGGGTTCGTTCCCTAGAATCGGAGAGGATTATGCGCCGTCTCAGTGCGATTCAATTGGGAACCAACTATACTTTGTTAATAAGTGCTTTCATTTTGTCTGCTACTCTCTTATTAATCAATGAATATGCGACATTGGCGATAATAGTTATACTGATAGGGGCAGTTCCTGGTTGGGCGCTGTTTCGTCTTTTAAAGCGACTCGATCGCATTGATCGCATGTTCTAATCTCTTGTAAAAAAGTTCGCGCTAAAGCTAATTGTATATGAAACTTTGCTTCGCGGGTCAGACAGATACGGGTGTCTTGCGATCAGTCAATCAAGATCACTACTATATAGACCCACAGGGACGCTTTTTCATTGTGGCCGATGGTATGGGGGGTCATGCTGGCGGTCAAGAGGCAAGTCAGATCGCTACTAAAGAAATTAGAGCTTATCTAGAAGACAATTGGTCCGCTTCTTATTCCTCGCGAGATTTGTTAAAATCTGCCTTCGATCAAGCAAATAGAGGTATTCTCTCCGACCAAGACAATCACCCGGAACGGAGAGATATGGGAACCACTGCTGTGGTTTTGTTATGCCGTCAAGAACAGCAGTGGTGCGCTCATATTGGCGATTCTCGTCTCTATAGATGGCTCAACTCTTCTCTTTCTCAAATCAGTGAAGACCACACTTGGGTGGCCCGGGCGTTGAAATCTGGAGATATTACAGCCGCTCAGGCGCGAGTTCATCCCTGGCGGCACGTTCTGTCTCAATGTTTGGGACGCTCGGACCTTCAACCCCCAGACGTGCAACGTCTGGAATTTCAAGTAGGAGACTTGTTTTTGCTTTGCAGCGATGGTTTGACGGAAGAAATAACCGATGAAGAAATTGCCTCTTGTCTTCAGTCTGGTAATTCTTGCGCGGAAAAGGCGGCAAAATTAATTGAAGCAGCAAAAAAAGCAGGGGGTTCTGATAATATTACTGTGGTGCTGGTGGATTGCTCAGGAGCAAATGAGAATGATAATGAAATGACGGAAGTAAATATGTCTATGAATAATGATGATTAGGCAATAGATGACGTAAATTAGTTACTTTCTCAAAGAAGATTCACCGCCTTCGCCACCAACGATCCACTAGTCAAGAGATTTGATGACCAATTTGTTGCAAACTCCTCATAGCGGCTATCACTGGGATGGTAGTAAAGGTCGCTTTTTTGAAGGCTGGTATTATAGGGTCACTTTACCTACCGCTGGGTCAAGTTTTGCTTTTATGTATTCCATTGAAGACCCTAGGGGCGGTCAACCTCACAGCGGTGGTGCGGCACAAATTTTCGGTCCTGGAGATTCCTATCTCTGTCGTACTTTCCCGGATGTTCGCGGTTTCTGGGCTGCAAGGGATGTTTTGGCTTTAGGACATTGGGGAATGCCCCGGAAAATTAACGGGCAACCAAGACAACTGGTTCCAGTTGAATTTACTGCTGGGATTTCCCAGGGTTATCAAGCAACTGCTAGTTTCAATCAAGGGGCCATCGCCGACCCAGGAAATGGTAATTACTGCCGTTGGCTGTATCAGATAGAGCCAGTGTACGGTTGGGGCAATCCCCATCGTCCGGCACGGTCTACCGGTGGATGGTTGTCTTATTTGCCTATTTTTGAACCGGGTTGGCAAATTTTGATGGCTCATGGCTTGGCCACTGGCTGGATTGACTGGAACGGGCAGGTTTATCATTTTGATTCCGCTCCTGCCTATAGCGAAAAAAATTGGGGTCGTTCTTTTCCCCAAAAGTGGTTTTGGTTCCATTGCAATAGTTTTGCTGAGGAACCAAACTTGGCTTTAACTGCCGGTGGGGGCAAAAGAGGTTTATTCTGGTGGATGGAGTCGGTAGCTGGAATTTGGCTTCACTATAGGGGACAGTTTTATGAGTTTGCTCCCTGGAACTCTCAGATAAAGTGGGAAATTGAGCCTTGGGGGAAATGGGTTATGGAAGGGCGTTCGGAAGAGTTTGAAGTGGAGATTGTGGGAACGAGTGATCGCCCGGAAACTCCTCTTCGCGCCCCCACAGAAGAAGGTTTAGTTTTTTGCTGTCGAGATACAATGGAAGGCATACTCAGCCTTAAATTGCAAAAACGTCAAGGTAGAACTATCCTATGGGCCAATAGCGACCTTTGTGGCTTAGAAGTAGGTGGTTCTCCTTGGAAGGAACCTTGGATTGGCAATTGCTAAATAAATTTTGTAGTTTACAGGTCGGTAACTCCCCGGAATATCAACTATACACACATTCGGCCCGAACGTGTGTACCAATTTTTAAATCTTGTGCTAGGATGTAATAGAGCAAGCAAGGGGCTGTGGCTCAGTTGGATAGAGCAAGCGCCTCCTGAAGTATCGGGCACCATGAGAGGAAACTTCATCGGTGAATGCGGTCAAATTCAAGGAAGCCTAAGTCTGGCAACAGATAAGGTAATCTTGAGCCAAGCTCTACTTCCCCGGTAGAGAAGGTGCAGAGACTGGTTGTAGCCAAAAGGGGAATTAAAGATAAAATCTATAGTAACAAAAGTGCTGCAACATAACGGCTGCCACCTAAGAGCGCTATAGCTTATGGTGAAGGGATAGTCCAGAGAGTGGGGAAACTTACACAAATCTGAAGCGCTAGGTCGCCGGTTCAAATCCGGCCAGTCCCGTTTAAAAATTGTTATTTGTTATTTGTTATTTGTTATTTGTTATTTGTTATTTGTTATTTGTTGTTGGTTTTGCCAGCAAATATTAGCTTGACAACGCGAGATGGAGCGAGAGCAATTTTATTTTTATGGCTGGCAACGGGCAATACGGGGAGTTAAATTGCTATTCATTATGACTTATTGTTTTTCTTACGAATTCAACCGACAAACTTAAAGCGGACGCTATCTGTTCTACACTCAAACCTAATTTGAGAAATTGAGATATTGCCTGCTGTTGTATAGCCTCTTTCTTTTCTAACTCTAATTCTGCTTGTTCAGCTCGTTGTTGTTGTAAATTAGCCCGTTTTTTTTCTTGTTCAGCTCTTTGTTGCTGGCGATCGGCCCTTTGTTGTTGTAAATTAGCCCGTTTTTTTTCTTGTTCAGCTCTTTGTTGCTGGTGATCGGCCCTTTCTTGGGGTGTAGGATAGCGATTCCCGGATCTATCGTACCAATACAACCATTCTCTGGAGATACCAGTATAATTGCCAATTCCCCGTCCAATACCTAATCCTAACTCTGGCATCCAAAAGGGTTCTCCTTGCTGTAGCACATATTTCCCTTGAATGAGGCGATATACTTCTAAAGGACTGTGTCCATCTCGCTGCCAGTATTCTGGGTTGTAGATTGTATAGTATAAAACCCCTAACTGGGCATAGCTCCTCATTTTCTCCTCATATTCCCCGTTATAAGTTTTCGAGACAATTTCTAAGACCCACAGAGGTGGGGTATTGTTTTCTTCCCAGAGAACGTAACTCCATTCTTTTGCCACTGCTTTTTTGTCGTTGGACCCCTATACTCAGGAATCCGTCCGGGACAATAACTGGTTGGCGTAGTTCTTTCAATAGGTAGTATATCCCCATGTCTACTCCAAAAAACCAATCAGAGCGTTCTGACCAAATTAAACCGAGAATGGCTAATAATAAGTTGGGAATGTAATTTTGAATCTCGTTATCCACGGGTGTTTCATCAGAACTTGGTAGTTCAAGAGCTGTTGGTAGGGTAGTAAGCGGGTTTAATATTACCATGAGCAATTGTCCATCTGGAGGTTATTGTTTATTGTTACTTATTGCTTTTCTTACGAATTCAACCGACAAACTTAAAGCGGACGCTATCTGTTCTACACTCAAACCTAATTTGAGCAATTGAGATATTGCCTGCTGTTGTATAGCCTCTTTCTTTTCTAACTCTAATTCTGCTTGTTCAGCTCGTTGTTGTTGTAAATTAGCCCGTTGTTTTTCTTGTTCAGCTCTTTGTTGCTGGTGATCGGCCCTTTGTTGTTGTAAATTAGCCCGTTGTTTTTCTTGTTCAGCTCTTTGTTGCTGGCGATCGGCCCTTTGTTGCTGGCGATCGGCCCTTTGTTGCTGGCGATCGCCCCTTTCTTGGGGTGTAGGATAGCGATTCCCGGATCTATCGTACCAATACAACCATTCTCTGGAGATACCAGTATAATTGCCAATTCCCCGTCCAATACCTAATCCTAACTCTGGCATCCAAAAGGGTTCTCCTTGCTGTAGCACGTATTTCCCTTGAATGAGGCGATATACTTCTAAAGCACTGTGTCCATCTCGCTGGGAGTGTTCTGGGTTGTAGATTGTATAGTATAAAACCCCTAACTCTTGATAGCTCCTCATTTTCTGGTCGTATTCGTTGTTATAAGTCTTGGAAACAATTTCTAAGACCCACAGAGGTGGGGTATTGTTTTCTTCCCAGAGAACGTAACTCCATTCTTTTGCCACTGCTTTTTTGTCGTTGGACCCCTATACTTAGGAATCCGTCCGGGACAATAACTGGTTGGCGTAGTTCTTTCAATAGGTAGTATATCCCCATGTCTACTCCAAAAAACCAATCAGAGCGTTCTGACCAAATTAAACCGAGAATGGCTAATAATAAGTTGGGAATGTAATTTTGAATCTCGTTATCCACGGGTGTTTCGTCGGAACTTGGTAGTTCAAGAGCTGTTGGTAGGGTAGTAAGCGGGTTTAATATTACCATGAGCAATTGTCCATTTGAGGGTTATTGTTCATTATAATATTTATTGATTCCCCCGTAGGGTGAGGAAGGTAACGCACCGACCAGAATTTATTGCTCTTATCTAATACTCTTCATTATTACTTATTGCTTTTCTTACGAATTCAACGGACTGCGAGAGAAAATAATTAATTTTGCGGAAAAAGCAATACGCAAGAAACTATAAGCAATCAGTTAAAAGTCCCCCAGGACTTAAAAAAGAAGTTTGGAAATAAATATTACCAACTATCCACTATCAACTATCCACTATCAACTATTAATTGTCTTCTGGCTTCATATAATAACAATGCAGCCGCGATCGCCACGTTCAAAGATTCCACTCCTCGAGCCAAAGGAACGCTCACCTGACAATCGGTCAAACTTGCCAACTCATCGGATAACCCAGCCCCTTCATTTCCCAGCAAGATTAACGTGGGACTGGTATAGTCAACATCCCAATAACTCTGTTTTGCTTCAGGTTTTGTCCCAACTACCTGCACCCCCTTTGTTTGACAACTCTTCACCACTTTAATCAAATCTTCCGTAACCCCCATAGACAGGCGAAACCACTCCCCGGAAGAAGAACGCAACACTTTGGGATTATCCAAATCGACGCTATCTCGACTCAACCAAAGGCGATCTACATCGGTAGCCACAGCAGTGCGAATAATGGTTCCCAGGTTTCCTGGATCTTGTAACCTCTCTAAGGCCAAACCCAAACGAATATCTGTCTCAGGATTGGATTCCAGCCCCGGACGAGACGCAGTGGCCACCACTCCATCTGGATTTACTGTAGAGGCGATCGCCCTCAAAACTTCCCCCGTCACCAACTCAACCCTACCAACCCTAGCGAGTATTTCTTCCCAGAGTTGAGGGTGGCGATCGCGCCATAGATTCGTACAACAAACCGTCTCCAATCCCCAATCCACCGAGCATGCGGACTCCAGCAAATGAGTTCCCTCCAGCAAGCACAAATTTTGCTTCCGCCGTTCCTTAGCAAGGTGCAATTTCTTCATTTGCTTCACCAAGGAATTATTAACACTTCTTAACATTTGAGGGGTTGACATTTGGGAGCAAATGATTAATATGGCAGTAACCAACTGCCAATAAGCACAAAAAAACCATGAATTCATCTCATGGTATGGGTAACTGATAACTAATATGCGGAACCCGGGACTTGAACCCGGAAGTCCCGAAGAACACTAGAACCTGAATCTAGCGCGTCTACCAATTCCGCCAGTTCCGCATTATTTATCTGCACAAATATCCATTATTATCTAAGTTTTCTCGTTTGTCAAGGGCTGAGAACAAATTTTTTTTGACAAAATCTAAAAGAAAGCTTAAGCTCTTCAGCAACAATTAAGTTTGAGCTAATTTTCTCTAATCTAGAGCAATATTAGGAGGATAAAGCCGTGAATCTTGCCATTAAGCCCGAAAACAAACAATCTCTGCCCAAACAAGACCAATCCGTCTTAGAAATCAGAGGTAGAGCATCCCTGAAAGGAGAAGTGCAAATTAGCGGGGCGAAGAATTCCGCTCTAGCCATCATGGCCGGAACCCTCCTGTGTCCGGAACATTGCCGCCTCACCAACGTTCCCAACCTAGTAGACATTAGTAGGATGGAGCAAATTTTGCAGTCCTTGGGAGTTAAATTAGTTCGCAACGGCCATAGTTTAGATTTGGATACCTCCAACTTGAGCCAATCCCAAGCCCCTTACGAAATCGTCTCCCAGTTGAGAGCCAGTTTCTTTGTCACCGGTCCCTTACTAGCAAGATTGGGATCCGCTCGGGTTCCTCTACCGGGAGGATGCGCCATTGGAGCCAGACCAGTTGACCTCCATATCAAAGGTTTGCAAGCCTTGGGAGCGGAAGTATTCATCGAACATGGAGTAGTCTATGCAGCGGTTAAAGGACGTAGCGGCAGGTTGCAAGGAGGGCGAGTTTACCTAGACTATCCCAGCGTGGGCGCTACGGAAACTATCATGATGGCTGCCACCCTGGCAGAAGGGGAAACCATCCTGGAAAATGCCGCTCGGGAGCCAGAAATTGTGGATTTAGCTAATTTCTGTCGTTCCATGGGGGCGAAAATTTCCGGTGCAGGAACCAATACAATAATTATTGATGGAGTAGATCGGCTCCACGCTACCGATTATCCTATCGTAACTGATCGCATCGAAGCTGGAACTTTCCTGGTGGCTGGAGCCATGACGCGATCAGAAATAACCCTTACCAACGTAGTGCCGGAACATTTAACCGCAGCCATTGCTAAACTAGAAGAAATTGGTTGCAAAATAGTTGCGGAAGATAATCGCACTTTGCGCACCGTTCCCGGTCCCCTGAAAGCTGCCAATATCGAAACCTTGCCTTTTCCGGGCTTTCCCACGGACATGCAGGCTCAGTTTATGGCCTTGTTGAGCATCAGCGAAGGAAATAGTTCCGTCACGGAAACAGTGTTTGAAAATCGCATGGGACACGCAGCCGAGTTTAATCGCATGGGAGCGGATATTCGGATTAAAGGCAATAGCGCCATCATCCGGGGAGTACCCAGACTCAGCGGAGCCCCAGTCATGTCTACAGATTTGCGAGCTGCTGCAGCCCTAATAGTAGCTGGTTTGGCAGCAGAAGGTACGACTATCGTCCAAGGATTGCATCATTTAGATCGAGGTTACGAAGACATCGAAGGGAAGTTGCGAAACTTGGGAGCTGATATTCAGCGAGTAAAGGGCGATAGTTAATTTGTAATCGGTGATGGGTAATTTGTCAAGAACGAACTACCCAATATTTTTCAATAAATAATTACTAATTTTTAAAATAATATCAAATACGAAAAAGAATGCTACAGATAATATCCCCCTAAATCCCCCTTAAAAAGGGGGACTTTCCAGGCTCTCACAAGTGTAGGTTTTTAACATTTGGGTGTTGGCAAGACAGGGAAGGTTAGAAGATAGGTAGAAAAGGAAGATTTTTTTCCCTTAATGGTCTTTTCCACGAAAAGAATCATGTTAATAACCGAACCGTTTTGGTACGGTTTTCCAACAAGAGTCTACTTTCTCACCTTGTCCACCTTGTCTTACCTTAGCCGATTCGTAAAAAACCTACACCTGTCAGCTTTCCAGGCTCCCCCCCTGTTTCCCCCCCCATTGG
>JH610864.1 GCA_000252485.1 Prochloron didemni P4-Papua_New_Guinea
AAAGCTTTTACTAATTATTGTATCTGTAGCAAACATTTTCAGATTTGATATAACAAATAAAAAACAACTATTAAAACGAATTAAAGCTGTTATTGAACAGTTTCTTGTAGGGTGCGGGCGCTAAGAGCGGCGCTTCGCGAGCGCAACGCACCGTTTGTTTGTGCTGGAAAGCTCCAGCTTTAAAGCAAGTGGGCTTAATTCAACTTTATACTTCATCCCAACCCAACTCCTTGAAAGCTTGTTCTAAGGGTATTGTTTCTCCTTCATTCACCTGTTTAATTCCCAGTTGAAGTTGGTTGAGAAACTCTTTATCTGACAGTAGATCTAGAGTTTCCATTAGGGAGCTAAAATGTTCGTAACTCATAGCAACAAGAGCAGGTTTTCCTGCTTGAGTAATGACAATTGGTTCTGAGGGCAAAGTTTTTGCAAGTTCCGGAAGTTTTTGACTGGCTTCGGTCAGGGTTATAGAAGAATGACTCATTGGCTAAAGGTTGAGTTTGCTGGTTACTTTAGTATAACCTTAGTAGGTTGGGTTTAGCTATCGCTCTCCTCAACACAAAACCTTGGCTGTTGGGCCTGCCCTGCCCTTCGACTTCCCTTCGACTTCGCGGCCAGAGAGGGTCGTCGAACTGCAGGGCAAGCGCTCAGGGACCGCGTAGCCGAAGGGTTTCGTTGCCTCAACCCAACCTACGGTGGAATTAAAATTTTAGCTGAGGTCAAGTCCGCACCACTTTTAACCTATCCTTTTATTTTTAAAGTAAATCAAAGCTGTCTTAATGGGGAACACGAAAGATTAACCATCGCCAACTCACAACTTCGGGATTGTCAATCGGCTATTTATCTTCACAATAATCAATATATTAATTTAGGTAAAGTTGGAGATTATTTGTGGCCTTATAAACCCTTAGTCGATTTTCTAGAAAATCCATCAAACCACCACCTCATTAACTCAAGTATCAAGATTTGGTTGGAGGCGAAAGATGCTTATTCCCAAAAAAATCGAGATAATAAAATGTATTATCTTGCCAACGCAAGCGGAAGTCCCCCAAAGATTGCCAAAGAGAGAGATTCATGGCCAAAATCTGAATCTATCAGCGATAGTAAAACCAGCGCTGGAATGGATCGTACCGACGATATTAAAAAGGGAATTTATCAGGGTTTCAAAATTGGTACTAGTTTAAAGTCTAATAGAGAATTTAAAACTGCCTTAATATCCAATCTCCCAGCTTATCGTCACGGAAATGAATACGTAACTCCATTTGTTGACATGTACTGGGGCTTGGAAGAAGATATTAGGGAAATAGAAGGGATAAAAGCCATCATGGTTGAGGACTTGAAAAGAGTATTCGATTTTATTATTACATTAGAAGAACCTATTTTACGAGATATTAGTCTATGAATATTCCCAATCACGAAACCAGAGAGTGTTCAGGGATTGTTTTGGAGCGAATGACCCATTTATTACCAGGGGGAAAGATGGGGGATTTACCAGAGCATCTACAACATCAAAGCTTTATTCGGAAAGGTGCAAAAAAAACTGGTGGACCTAACCTGCGTCTTCTCAGACTAGAAGATGATAAACCATCATTAACGGTAACCGCTTATATTTTTAATAAGTTTGTTCATCCTCGGGAAAATCGTTATATAACTCCTAGAGAAGCAGCTTTATTACAAGATTTTCCTATAGACTATGAATTTAAAGGAACCCTAGGTCAAGTACAGAAACAAATTGGCAATGCAGTCCCGGTAAAATTAGCAACTGCTATTGCCAAAGAAGTGGCTAAATATTTTCAGCGCTTAAATAAAGGTGGAAGCTTAAAAATTGCCTCTTATTTCACGGGAGCGGGAGGATTAGATTTAGGATTCGAGGCTGCATCTAACCAGCAGATAAAATTTGCAACTTCTTTCTCTACAGATATTGAAAAATGGGCAGAAGCTACTATTAATCAAAATCGTCCTCAGTGGAATTTTCATCGAGCAGATATTAGGGAATTAGAAGCACAAACAGTGCAACAAATTATTGGCAGTAATCCAGATATTATAATCGGTGGAGTACCTTGTCAGCCATTTAGCGTAGCAGGTAAACAGAAAGCAATAGGAGACCCGTTAGGAGTTTTATATCGGGATTATATCAGACATGTTGATGCCCTTAAACCTGAGATAGTAGTAATGGAAAACGTATACGGTTTGGCACAGGTGAAGTCGGCAAATATGCTGGAAGAAATATATCAAGCTTTTCAAGAAATAGGCTATGAAGTAACCCACAGGGAGCTAATGGCTGCTGATTACGGTACGCCTCAGAAAAGAAGACGTGTATTTTTTATAGCAGGAAAAAATCTCCATTATTTTCATTATCCGGAATCAACTCATTGCGAGACTGAAAATTTACTGGGTCTTCCTCTTTATAATGGAGCTGGTGAGATTTTGAAAAAGCTCCCCTCGCCATCCTTACGACCAAAATAGAAATTACAGGTTATTTATACAAACTGACGTGGGGAATGGGAGCTATAATGAGTATCAAAGGTCAAAAAGGAAAATAGTCTGATGTTAGTCCAAGAAGAAACAAGACTGGTTAAGGTTTTTGGTGAAGAAGCGAAACCAGACAGAAAAATAAAAACCCAGGGGGATTTAGAACTTGCAGTCAAGGACTGGGGATTATCTCGCGAACTGATAGAGGCGATCGCCAGCTATGTCTATTCAGACAATCCAGAGAAACCTTTGTCGGCAGAAGATCGTGAAAGGTTCGAGCGAGTTGATGAAGTCTATGCAATGGCAGAACAGGTCTGGGGCCGCGTTTCTTCAGCGCAAGAGTTTATGAGAAAACGCCATCCCATGCTTGATGACAGAACGCCTTTTGAGGCAAGTTTCAGCGAACTTGGTGCTAGACAAGTAGAAAATATTTTGTTAGGACTGTACTTTGGCATTGCTGCATGAACCCTTCTATTTTGGATCGTACTCTGACTGCTTATCGCATAGGATCTGACCGCAACAAATATCCCATTTTTGATGGGACTGGTTCCACCTTCACATCTGACAATCGTTGGAATACTAATGCGTGTAGAATGATTTATTGCTCCCAACACTATTCAACGGCTTTACTGGAGATATTAGTCCGTTCCAATACTGGCGAAATTCCAGAAAATCAGCAATGGATTAAAATAACTATTCCTGTAGGAACAACTTATGAAGTAGTAACCCCTCATAGTTTGCCGGGATGGGACGACAGTTCTAAGCAGATTAGTCAAGCTTTCGGGGATAAATGGATTGAGGAGAAAAGGTCAGCTATTCTAATTGTACCGTCTATAGTAGCCAGAGAGGACAATAATATTTTGATTAATGAAGCTCACCCACAGTTTCGGAATATCACAACAAGTCTCAACCATCCAGTAGTTTGGGATAAACGACTCTTCAATTCTTAGTTGGATTAGAGAGCAAAAAACCTCCATTATTTTCATGATCCGGAACCAACTCATCGGGGTGCGGTCAAAACCAGTTGGGTATTCGCTCTAGTTTTTTCAGAATATTGTAACTGCAGTCCGTCAGGAGATAAAGGGAGATTGTTTTTGATTATATCGATAGATGTTGTGGTGGGCAATGCCCACCCTACTAAAAAACTCCCGAATTCTACTTTTGAACACACCTAACTCATTGTGAGACTGAGAATTTACTGGGTCTTCCTCTTTATCATGGAGCTGGTGAAATTTTGAAAAAGCTACCAAAACCATCTTTACGACCAAAGTAACTATTTGGATAACTGGACATTTGTTGTCCGAACCACTTACTTACAGGTTTACGCCATTGAGGTTTAACTTCATCCCAGAATACTTCATTATTTTGATAAAACCTATTATAATAGATTTTATGAGAAAATCAAGCAAATCCAATGACTCGACAACCTTACGACCAGTTTTCCAAGCAATATTTATCGGTATTGTTCCAAACATCAGGTAAGATAGAAATAAGTCTCCAAGTCAGTGGAGAAGTTCGCCTGATAGATTTCACTTTTTCCCCAGCCCCGGACAAGCAAGATAATTTAGCTAATTTGGGTTTATTGGGAAAATGTCCGTCAGAGATTCTCTGTTTGAGCCTTTTCGCCAACAACCCAACTTCAGCCAGGTTCATTTGTTGGAGCTACCGAAAACCAATTCATTGCGCAATCAAGTGCTACAAGAAATTGTTAATTGGCGAATCGTAGTAGATAACAAGCAAAATGTAACTGATGAAGAAAAGGAGTGGATTATGAGTTTATCACCAGCTTATGTCAAATGGCGAGAAGATACTTTACAGGAAGGACGACAGGAAGGACGACAGGAAGGACAACGTTTAGTTTTAGAAAACCTGCTGAAA
>JH610865.1 GCA_000252485.1 Prochloron didemni P4-Papua_New_Guinea
TATAAGGGGGGAGAAGATATAAGGGGGGAGAAGATATAAGGGGGGAGAAGATTTTTTAAGAAGATATGAAATAATTGTAATAAATTGTTAGAGCGAAATAAATAATAATTTCAGAACTTGCGTTTCTGGATTGTTGCCGCTGACAATAGGAAGGCTAAATAGAAAAAGAAAGTAAATGAGTCAGGAGTTCGATTACGATCTAGTTATTATTGGCGCTGGTGTGGGGGGACACGGAGCGGCAATCCACGCAGTGCAGTGCGGTCTGAAAACCGCGATTATCGAGGCAGCAGATATGGGGGGAACCTGCGTCAATCGGGGTTGCATCCCTTCTAAAGCCCTGTTGGCCGCTTCAGGACGGGTGAGGGAATTTCGTGATCGCCTTCACTTAGAAACTATGGGTATTGAAGTGGGGGAAGTACAGTTTAAAAGGGAGGCGATCGCGGACCATGCCAACAACCTAGTCAGCAAGATTCGCAGTGACCTCACCAACAGTCTCAAACGGCTCAAGGTAGACACCATTCCAGGTTGGGGCAAAATAAGCGGTCCCCAACAAGTGACAGTAGTCGGGGACAACAACAGCCAAATTCTTACCGCCAAGGATATCATGCTTTGTCCTGGTTCGGTTCCCTTCGTTCCTCCCGGTATCCAAGTAGACGGCAAAACCGTGTTTACTAGCGATGATGCAGTGAGATTGGCCTCTTTGCCCGATTGGATAGCCATTATCGGCAGCGGTTACATCGGTTTAGAGTTTTCCGACATCTATACCGCTCTGGGGTGCGAAATAACTATGATTGAAGCCCTGGATACTTTGATGCCGGGATTCGACCCAGAAATTGCTAAAATTGCCAAGCGAGTATTAATCGACCCTCGGGACATTGAAACCTATAAGGGAGTGTTTGCCACCAAGGTGGTTCCCGGTTCCCCCGTAGTTATTGAGTTGACCGATGCCAAAACCAAGGAAATAGTGGAGGTATTGGAAGTAGATGCTTGTTTAGTGGCCACGGGACGGATTCCGGCCACCAAGAATTTAGGTTTGGAAACTGTGGGAGTATCTACTAATAAGAGGGGCTTCATTGAAGTAGATGACCGCATGGCCGTATTGAAGGATGGAGAACCAGTGCCTCACCTCTGGGCCGTAGGGGATGCTACCGGTAAAATGATGTTGGCTCATGCTGCCTCCGGTCAAGGAGTAGTGGCGGTGGAGAATATCTGCCAGCGTCCCAAGGAAATAGACTATCGCTCCATTCCCGCAGCTGCCTTTACCCATCCAGAGATTAGCTACGTGGGCTTAACGGAGCCTGCCGCCAAGGAGTTGGGAGAGAAAGAGGGATACAAAGTTGGGGCGGTTAAGACCTATTTTAAAGGCAATTCTAAGGCTTTGGCAGAATCGGAAACCGATGGCATTGCTAAGGTAGTGTATCGTTTAGATACGGGAGAATTGTTAGGGGTGCATATTATTGGGATTCATGCTTCCGATTTAATTCAAGAAGCAGCTAATGCGATCGTGCGTCGAGATAAGGTGCAGAATCTGGCTTTTAATATCCACACTCATCCAACTCTTTCGGAAGTGCTGGATGAGGCTTACAAGCGAGCTAAAGTAGGGTAGTTTGTTGTTGGTTGTTGGTTGTTGGTTGTTGGTTGTTTGTTATTTGTTGCCTGCACTGAGCTACGCGAGAGTGTTGGTTGTTTGTAGAAGCGTAAGGTGAGGGAATCTGTTTCTCTCTTCTGCGTCGGAGTGGCACAGGCATCTTGCCTGTGTCCACTTCTGCGATTTATTCCCAACTACGATAATCTTATATGAATTAAGAAAATATTTGCTACAAATAGTTTATAAATCGTAGGTTGGGTTGAGGTAACGAAACCCAACACAACAACCCGTGCTGTTGGGTAGTCGAAGGGTTTCGCTATCGGGAAACCCAACCTACAATTACTTTACTTTTATCTCTAGGGGGAGAATCTAACCAAGGGGCTAGAAACCGGGTTTCTTTGAAAAATCTTGGAATTGATAGTAAAATAATAGTAGAAACCCGGTTTCTTTGTTGAACCTTATCATGCAAAAAAAAGAAATAAGAAGTATGGGAATATCGGAATCATTTTCAATCAGCCAGATAAAAGCATGAGTATCTAACAGAAAACCAGTAGTTTCCTGTAGGGTGCGTTCGCAACGCACCAGAACCTAGATAGGATTTTCCCAATTGATATTAATAAACAAATTGTTGATTTTATCAATCCATTTTCAATTATAGATTATTTTGGAAGGCGATCGCCTTTATCAGCAAACCCTATATAGGGCTTCGCGCTCGTCTATTTACAGATTTTTCTGAGACTCCAAATGTATCAAAGGCTCTTTATTTAGTTGTAACAACACCTTAAGAAGCGCTATAGAATACCAGATCGACGTTTTTTTGGGAAAAATACTTCTTTTTCTTCCTCAGTTTTATTTTCTTTTCCGTACTCGCTGACCAAAAATTTAGTGTAGAGAAATACCGCTTGCTTTAGAGAGTCAGGGAGCTTTTCAACATTTTGTAAAATCTCAGATTCTATCGTCATTTTTGCTTCTCCTTAGTTAATTGTTCATGGTTAATTAGTACAGCAATTTATTATAATTATTTTCAATAGCTCTAAGAGTAGAATAAATTGTAGGTTGGGTTGAGGTAAAGAAACCCTTCGACTACGCTCAGGGACCACCCAACAAGCCGAAAGACTCTGTGTTGGGTTTCGCTATCGCTCTACCCAACCTACAATTACTAAAGCTTCTATCTTTTACTCCAGTCTTAGGAGTTGGTAAATTGCATCCTCATACCATTCCTTGTTTCCTTGCTGTCGATATAGGTCTGCGGCTTTAAGAAAATCGGCTCGCGCTCTTTCTATTTTTCCCTGTATCTTATAGGTCAAACCTCTGTTGTAGTAAGCTTCAGCATAGTCAGGGTCAAGTCTTATAGCTTGGTCGTAATCGGCGATCTCCCCTTCATAGTCTCCTAACTCATAGCGAGCCAAACCTCTGTTATGGTAAGCAACAGCATTGTCAGGGTTAAATCTTATAGATTGGGTGTAATCAGCGATCGCCCCTTCATAATCTTCTAAGTTATAGCGAGCATTACCCCTGTTGTGGTAAGCGACAGCATAGTCAGGGTCAAGTTTTATAGCTTGGGTGTAATCGACGATCGCCCCTTCATAGTCTTCTAAGTTAGAGCGAGCAGCACCCCTGTTGTTGTAAGCGTTAGCATAGTCAGGGTTAAGTCTTATAGCCTGGTTGTAATCCTCAATAGCCCCTAAGTAGTCTCCTAAGTCATCGCGAGCAAAACCCCTGTCGTGGTAAGCGACAGCATAGTCAGGTTTAAGTGTAACAGCCTGGGTATAATCCTCAATAGCTCCCTGATAATCGCCTTGTTCGCGTTTATCATTGCCTCTGTTATAGAATTGAATAGCAGTCAACCTCTCAGTACGAGTAGAGGTGGGAGGAGGTGGCGGTGGCAAAAATCCAGCCCCAGAAGGATTAAAAGAAAAATCCGGCAAACTGGACAAAGTAATTGCAGGAACTTGCTCGCTGCCAGTTCCTTCAGCTATTTCCTGTCCTACTTGCCTAAACAGATCCAGAACATCCAAACCTGGCTGCTCTATTTTTTCCAGAATGCGAACTGTAAACAAACCGCTATCATCCACAGTCTTTCCCGGTTGGGTAGCGTAGGCGATTAAGGAACCGCTTCTAGTAGTTTGGATAGGAGCCAATCCCTGGATATTAAAACTTCGATTCCAACTACCAGAGAAGGGGTCATTATTGCAAGAATCCAGAATAATAATATTGATATTATTCGGCTTATTGTTGGCTGTTTCCATAGTGGAGATAACCATTTCCAGAGGAAGAGTGCGATATTTTACCTGCCCTTCTTGGGTTAAATTCACATTTACGGGAATGAGATAATTCTCTCCTTTAACTTGAACTCCATGTCCCGCGTAGTAAAAAACTCCCACCCCATTTTGTTGTTTTAATTTTTCGTTAAAACAGTTGAGAGCAGTCTCCATTTGTTCTTGATTTCCATCCAGAACTTGAATTACTTCAAAGCCCAATCTTCTGAAAGCTTTGGCCATATCTTTGGCGGGCGTTGCGAACGGGATTGTTCAAACTGCCTTCTTTATATTCCTCATTGCCTATGACTAAAGCAGTACGAGATTGCTCGTCCCTAACTTTTCCCGTGGGCCGCAGCACCCGGAAACTGTTACAATATTTTGCAATATTGTTGGACTCAGCCAAAGCCTCATTCAATCCTACCGCTTGAACTATCGGCAAAAGGACTGCTGTCAGTCCCAGTCCAGTGAGTACTGTTTTCAATCTAGTGTTACTCATGGCTATTCTGCTAATTTACTGATATGATAACATTAAACTTGGTCAACCAGCTAAGAAACCGGGTTTCTTTCATTATATTAGGGTATATTGCCAAAATTTTTGTAGAAACCCGGTTTCTAAATCTATGGGAGAGTAGGGTGCGGCACTGCCCACCAATACACTTTTAGGCCCTCCGGAAGGATTTGAATTTCAAGATAATTAATTGATTGATATGATAAGATTAAACTAGGTCAACCAGCCAAGAAACCGGGTTTCTTTCATTATATTAGAGTGAATTGCCAAAATTTTTGTAGAAACCCGGTTTCTAAATCTATGGGAGAGTAGGGTGCGGCACTGCCCACCAATACACTTTTAGGCCCTCCGGAAGGATTTGAATTTCAATATAATTAATTGATTGATATGATAAGATTAAACTAGGTCAACCAGCTTCGCAAGCTGTATAACTATCAACTATCCACTATCCACTATCAACTGCTATATCATATTAATATATAATCGAATTGAGAAAAATGAGATGACTATCTCAGTAGTAACTGCACCAATTATCTATCCAGAAAGCGACGGAAAACCTATGGCGGATAATACCATTCAATTTCGCTTAATCACTAAATTCCAAGGTGGATTGGATGCCCTATTCCAAAACAACCCCAATGTGTTTGTAGCTGGAGACTTGTTCTGGTATCCGGTGGAAAAAAAACCCCAGATTAAACAAGCGGACGATGTGATGGTAGTATTCGGTAGACCTAAAGGGGACCGCCGTTCCTACAAGCAGTGGGAAGAAGATAACATTCCGCCGCAAGTAGTATTTGAGATCGCATCTGAGAGCAATACTAAAGTAGAGTTAGAACAGACCAAGTTAGGTTTCTACGACCGTTACGGGGTAGAGGAATATTACGTATACTATCCCGACACAGTAATTGTCAAAGGTTGGTTACGAATCGGTTCTAGTTTAGAACCAATCTCTTCCATGTCCGGTTGGGTCAGTCGGAGTCTGAGAGTACGTTTTGAAATAGAAGATAACGATCTTCAATTATACAGCCCAAATGGAGAAAGGTTCGAGACTTTTGTGGAAATCATCCAAGGGCGACAGCAAGAACGGCAACGAGCCGAACGACAACAACAGCGTGCCGAACAAGAACAACAACGTGCCGAACAACAACAACAGCGTGCCGAACAGCAACAACAACGTGCCGAACAGCAACAACAACGTGCCGAACAAGAACAACAACGTGCTGAACAAGAACGGCAACGTGCCGAACAAGAACGGCAACGTGCCGAACAACAACAACAACGTGCCGAACAAGAACGGCAACGTGCCGAACAACAACAACAACGTGCCGAACAACAACAACAACGTGCTGATCCTCAGCGGCGATGAATCTCCCAGGGAAGCTTTCAAGAAAATTGTTCCCTATGCCAGAGGAAGTTTTGTCACCCCCCAGCCAAGTTTTTGGTGGCTGTTTCAATAGATAACACCCAACCAAACTGAGATTCAATAACAAATAACCAATAACCAATAACCAATAACCAATAACAATGAATTTCTAGCCAGCGTCAAAATGCCATAGACATTGCTAACCCATCGCTGCTATAGATAAACTGTCAACTGTCAATTGTCAACTATCCAATGACTACTCATTTCATTACCGCTGAAATCGACCTCCAAGCAACTCCAGCTAAATTACACCGAGAAATCGAAACAGAATTAGCTAAACGAGGAGAACCTTTGCGTTGGGCCATTACCAGTGTAGATGAGAATCAGCCATTCGCCAGGGTGGAGGCCATTGTCACTCAGGATAAAGCTTAACGGTTGAATACTTGCCGCCAAGCAACGTTCCGGGCCCATGGCATGGGCCCCTAGAGCAAAACAGTTCGCTGTATTTACACAAATGATTTAGACTTAAAGGCAACTTTGTCCAGAAGATAAATGGCTTACTGGTTAAATAACCATGTCTTACAGCGAATTTACCCTGTCCCAATTAGAATCTGAGTTTGGCTTGAGCCTGCAAGAGCGGGTGGAAATTTTTAAAGAGATTAAACCTGTAACCCCAAGCCAGTTATTGAGAGAAATATTAGAGGAAAATATCCCCTTGGCCTTGGAGATTGACACGGAAAAAGCACGCTCCGAGTTAATTATAGCGCCAATCATGATTGAACTCAGAAAGTATTTTAATCGTCAAATAAGCTTTTTCTCTGGAATAGAATTGAGTGTGGACAAGGCTCAAGGCTTGACCGGAAGGTGTGACTTTATTATTAGTTATTCGCCAAAGCAGTTGGAAGTAACGGCTCCGGTGGTGGTGTTGGTAGAGGCTAAGAATGATAATATTAAATCTGGAATTTCTCAGTGTATTGCTGAAATGTTGGCAGCGCAAATTTTTAACCAACGAAAGCAAAATAAAATTGCTTGTATCTATGGTGCTATTACTACCGGAAGTAATTGGAAGTTTTTAAGATTGGTTGAGAAGCGAGTAGATCTTGAGGCGATCGAGCATTTTATTGGAGATTTAGATAAGTTGTTTGGGATTTTGTTAGAGATGATTGAAACATCCGCTCCTCAAGGTTATAATATTTTGAAAAAACAGTGATTAATCTCAATTGAAATAAAATGATGAAGATTTAAATCTTATTTAATGGAGAAAAATGGAGAAAAAATAATGACTCGCCAGCCATTACTCGACCCCAATCTTTCCTATACTTTCAGTAATTATTTTGAGTTAGGATTTAGAGTAGATGATTTAGTTACCGAATTTGGTTACTCATTCCAGAGAAAATTCCTTGCCTTACCGCAATATTCAAATAAATTAGACAGAATCACTGATTTAAAGCAACGTATTGAAGAAATATTACCTTATGTAGATTTAGAGAATGAGACTACCCGGAGAGAAATGCTGATTGCACCAATTATTACAGACTTGATTCACTATTCCCGGGCAAAATTAAGAATAGAATACTCAATCAAAATTGACAATCGATTGCAAGGAAAATTAGATTATTTCTTACGTTCTACCAGTAATTTAATAGTTATTGAAGCTAAACAAGCGGATCTGAATAGAGGATTCACCCAATTAGCTACAGAAATGATTGCCCTAGATGGATGGACTGATTCACCACAAGCTGAAATTTTAGGAGCCGTAACTACGGGTAATGTTTGGCAATTTGGGATTTTAGATCGTCAATCCAAATCTATTTGTGAAGGAATCAATCTTTACCGAGTTACTGAAGAATTAGAAATAATAATCAGAATTTTCTTGGCTAGACTGATTGGAGATTAGTTAGATAAAATCTAAACAAGAATACTACAAATAAAATTTTGAATAAGATATAATAGGAAAAAGTAACTGAGAGGATAATTAATGCCAACTCATTCCCTGATTACCGCCTCTCCTTTAATTTTAACTGGATTTCACGCTCTATCGGAGCCGCTGCGACTGCAGGTGCTGGAATTACTTCAGACTCGGGAACTCTGTGTCTGCGATTTGTGCGAAGCTCTCAATGTTTCTCAGTCTAAACTATCATTCCATCTTAAAACTCTCAAGGAAGCTGCTCTCGTAATTCCTCGTCAGCAAGGACGGTGGGTTTACTACAGTCTCAATATAGCTCAATTTGCTGTCTTAAAAGAATATCTCGCCGCCTATACCCTGCTGCAAATTGTTCCCGCTCGTCCCTGTCAAGACTAAGTTTAGCAGTCAGCCTTCTTATAAACTGCTAGGTGGGCATGCCCACCCTATTTTTGTTTCTAAGTGAATTAGAAGATTGGGAAAAATCTATCGTTCAGTGCGATAAAAATTCAAACAAATAAAACAAAGATAAAATACAACAATTTTGGTGGTTCAGAAAAGTTTCCTCAAATTTCCTTGGCGATGATGGAAGCTGTAGATAAAGCAGATTCAGCCTAATTTTCTCAAGATGAAGTTTTGCATCCCACCGATTGGGTACTCTTAAATTTTATCATGGATGCTCGCACTGGTTTGGCCAGGTTTAAGAATTTTCGTATTTCTAATTATCAATTAATGATGGAGTTAATTGGTTACTGCAAAAATCATGACATAGATGAGATTTTAGCACTGCCAGATGTTAAAGAACGAACGGATTTATATTTCGAGCAGGAAAAGTCTTTTATAGCACAAATTAAACGCTGTGCTACAGTTTACGGTAATTTAGTGGTTTTAGACTTGAGAAATGAGGATATTATCTATTCGGGTAACCGCTTCGCTATCTACGCTCTCTTTCCAGACTGCAATATTTCCATCCACAGTCTTTGGGGTTTGAAAAAGCAAAATACAGTATTTGCTGTGGGCAAATCAATTTTTAATAAAACCTGTAACACCAATATTGGGGAGTTAATGTTAGAATATGGTGGTGGAGGGCACGCAAATGCGGGAACTTGTCAAGTTGCTAATGAGAAAGCTGAGGAAGTTTTACAAGAGTTAATTGCTCGAATTAATGGGAATGGTTTTGGTAGTGGATAGTGGATAGTGGATAGTTATCCAAGCAGGCAGAGCAAGCCATGGCGTAAACTTACCATTATGAAAAGAAAATTTGAGAATAGCTTATGGACAGCGCCGCACTTTGGCAAAGATACCAAGACTGGCTGTATTACAACCCGGAACTAGAATTATACCTCGATGTCAGCCGCATGCGCTTTGACGATGCTTTTGTCGAGACCATGCAGCCGAAATTTGAGAAAGCATTTCAAGATATGGCAGCCTTAGAACGAGGGGCGATCGCCAACCCAGATGAAAACCGCATGGTAGGTCATTACTGGCTGCGCAACTCAGACCTGGCCCCCACTCCAGAACTAAAACAAAACATCGTCCAAACCCTGGAAGAAATCGAAACCTTTACTCAAAAAGTCCACAGCGGCGAAATTCATCCCCCCGGTGCGAGTAAATTTACCGACATCCTCTCCATTGGGATCGGCGGTTCTGCTCTCGGTCCTCAATTTGTTGCAGAAGCTCTAGCTGATAATAACTCCCCCCTCGCCATTCATTTTATCGATAATACCGACCCCACAGGTATTGATAAAACTCTAGCTCAAATTGGGGACAGCTCTAACCGCACCCTTACAGAGCGCCTCAATACCACCTTGGTACTGGTCATCTCTAAGTCTGGCGGCACTCCAGAAACCCGCAATGGCAGCATCGAGGTGAAAACTGCCTATGAAGCTCGGAATCTAGATTTTGCAGCCCATGCTGTGGCCATCACTGGCAAAGGCAGCAAATTAGACAATTTAGCCAAATCGGAAGGCTGGCTAACCACCTTTCCCATGTACGACTGGGTTGGGGGACGTACCTCAGAAATGTCAGCAGTAGGATTGGTAGCTGCAGCCTTACAAGGTATCGACATTCGAGCCATGCTGGAAGGGGCGAAAATCATGGACGAAGCCACCAGAAAACCAGAGCTGAAAACTAATCCGGCTGCCCTCTTGGCTCTATCTTGGTATTTTTCCGGCAACGGCAAGGGAGAAAAAGATATGGTAGTGCTGCCCTACAAAGATAGTTTGCTGCTGTTCAGTCGCTATCTCCAGCAACTGGTAATGGAATCCCTGGGGAAAGAGAAAGACTTAGATGGCAATACAGTCTATCAGGGCATTGCAGTTTACGGCAACAAAGGCTCCACCGACCAACATGCCTACGTGCAGCAACTGCGAGAGGGAGTGCCTAACTTTTTTGCCACCTTGATTGAAGTCTTGGGTGATCGCCATGGAGATTCCCCAGAAGTAGAGCCTGGAATTACTGCAGGAGACTATCTCTCTGGCTTATTGCAGGGAACTCGTCAAGCACTGTATGAAAATCAGCGAGATTCAATTACCGTAACCATCAGCGAAGTCAATGCTCGCAACGTAGGGGCTTTAATCGCTCTTTACGAACGAGCGGTGAGTTTTTATGCTTCTTTGGTAAATATTAATGCTTACCATCAACCAGGGGTAGAAGCCGGTAAAAAAGCTGCGGCATCAGTCTTAGCGCTGCAAAATCGAGTAGTACAAGTATTGGCTAAGGCAAAAGTTCCTCTCTCTTTGTCCGAGTTGGCGGAAAAAGCCGAAAGTGGGGAAGAGATTGAAACAATTTATAAGATTGTGCGCCATTTGAATGCTAATGGCAAAGGAGTAGTTTTGCAAGGTAATCTGGGTAAACCTAGTAGTTTAAAGGTTTCAGGGCAAAAATAAAGTTGTTGGTTGCCTGCACTGAGCGTAGTCGAAGTGTTGGTTGCCTGCACTGAGCGTAGTCGAAGTGTTGGTTGCCTGCACTGAGCGTAGTCGAAGTGTTGGTTGCCTGCACTGAGCGTAGTCGAAGTGTTGGTTGTTTGTTGTTGGTCTTTATAACAAATTATTAGCAAAGAATAAGTATATGTAAAGAAATGTTAATTTTTGTTAGCTCTATTTTTCCCAAAAAATATTAAAAAAATATTTAAAATTGTGATATGCTCAAAAATAGCAACTATCTAAGGTGGCCACAAAATCCATCGGCCTCCCTATATATGTCTTATATATGTCTCTATTAATCCTCATTGCCGATGATGACCCAGGAATTCGTTTAGCCATCAATGATTACCTCGAAATCTCAGGCTATTCAGTTATCAATGCAGATAATGGTACGGAGGCATTAAATCTACTGGAGACCTATCATCCCCACTTGTTAATTTCCGACATCAAAATGCCTGGAAAAAATGGCTACGAACTGGTTAGGCAAGTGCGCCAGTCTCCAGGGTTCCGCCTCTTACCAGTAATTTTCTTGACAGAACGGGATAGTACCGAGGAAAAAATTCGCGGCTATCAAGTGGGATGCGATGTTTATTTGCCCAAACCCTTTGAAATGGAAGAATTGGGAGCAATAATTCGCAATCTGTTGGAGCGTTCTCAGGCAATGCGATCGGAAATTCGCTTTTGGGAAGTAGAATCTATTCAAACAAAGGATTCAGCTAAGGTAAGGCAAGAACCTGCTTGTGTTTTCAAGAGGATTCCCTCTCTGCACCTAACTAACCGCGAACAAGAAGTGTTAGCTTTATTGACGCGGGGTCTTTCCAATGTTGACATCGGGCAACAATTGCACCTGAGTCATCGAACCATTGAAAAATATGTCAGCAACTTGTTGCGAAAAACAGATACTAGTAACCGAATTGAATTAGTTCGTTTTGCTCTGAAAAATCATCTAGATTAGCTAATCTATAGCAGTTGATAGTTGATAGTTGATAGTTGATAGTGGACAGTTGATAGTTGATATTTGATAGTTATACAATAATGTTATAAGCAATTGTAGGTTGGGTTGAGCGATAGCGAAACCCAACACAACTTAGTGCTGTTGGGCGTAGCCGAAGCGTTTTGTTACCTCAACCCAACCTACGAAAAATCAACTACATTAAATTATAATCTTAGATTTATTGCTAGATTTTTTATACTTAGGGCAAAGCAAATTTAGAATGAATTTTCTAATAGGGAAAAATCATCTTCCAAAGATGGAGAATGATTAATTTTCTGTACTTGTTTCAGAATATTTTCTAAAGACTGTTTTGATGTTCGTTTATATTCTTGCAATACAAAAGAAAAATCCTCTAAACTCCAATATTTTCCTTCCTCCATTTCAATTTCATAAGCACCGTCACTAAACACAAACAAACTGCTACCTTCTGGAACTATACAGCTTTCTTCATCGTAAGGCCAATCTTCCAACATGCCAATAGAAATACCTTCAGTAGCCGCTGGTTGCTTCTAAATCTTGTCGAAAAGCCCAGGTAAATAAATTTGCTGCATACGATAAATATACGTATTTTGGCGGATAGTCTCGTACTTTACGAAACAGCTTATGGTTATTCTCCTTTTAGAGTAGTAAATATACTACTTGTGGTGGGCGATGCCCACTCTACAGAAGCTCTCCTGTCAACTTTTCGATTTAACCCATTGCCTTTTGACGAACGTCTTGATTCATTTCTTCGGTTTGACCATTGTCAATTAAATGTTCCTTACTGCCATTCCCTATTTCTTGTTTTCCTTCATCTTTAAATGGTTTCAAGTTCCATATAGCTTCTTTAGGAGTAACAAAATAACCCACATTTGCTGGAAGTTCAACTACTTCTTGATTGTAAAATTTAACCACCAACTGACTCACATTCATAGCGACTCTTTGATTAAATTTAAAAAAGTCTGAAAATCTCTGCTCTGCTTGAGTCGTCTGAAGTTGACGATCGCCCACTTGATTCACTTTAGTTGTAAACCTGAAGATGTGCTGTTTTTCACCAATTAATAATAATACCTCATGGCAATTAGGCTCTTCGGTAAGTTTAATAGATAAAACTTTTGTGTTCATTGTTTCAAGGAATAAATAGCTTGACTATTCCAGTAATTGATAAATTCTTCTTTATTCATCTTATAACTTGTAGCATCCCAAGGGTCGCGAATGAGGATTTTTCCAGTGTCGTCTATTCCATCAACCACTACTATATGACCTAAGTTAGCCAAAGGTTGCCACAAAACAGCACCCCAAGAACCCGTACTAATTAGTACATCGATAATTTCAGAGTCTGTTGCTCCTGGAATAGACACAGTACCTCCCAACCAAATTCTAGCACCACTGGAATCAAGATGGTTAAGTGCAACCGCTAGAACTTCAGCACTCACAGGTACTCCAGTTTCAGCGGCAATCATAGATTGATTCACATCATAAATTTCGCGATCTTTGAGTAACATTTCCCCGCAAGCTGTTCCACAGGATACTTGGTCTTGTTGCTTGACAACATTATAATCAGTTATTTCATCTATAACTTGCCAATTCCCACCTCCACCAGACAGTTGTTCCATCACGCTTGCTATCTATCGCTGATATTTTGGCTCCTAACCTTAGGATATATTAAAAGTAAGAGAATAAATAAAAAAGTTTCTAGGGTGGGCATCGCCCACCATCTACTGATTGATTTAATCAGACGAAATAATTATTTAACATAGCGTTATTTGGGATGTAAAAGCGTTTTACATCCCAAATTAAAACGCTTTTATTTTTATCTGTATTAAGGATAGATTGGAACTAAGACTTAAACAGTCAAAGCAGGAATTTTTAGAGGAACAAGAGCTTTATGTAGCACCTTCGGCTTTGCACTTAAATATATCTCCTGGCAATTGCTTTCATTATATCCCACTACAACTGCTCCTATCATGCTGCCAATTTCTGGATACATTTCCTCACTCATCTCACCCTCATCTAAGAAGTCAGGGATTTTGATCAATCCTTTAACTGGAGATTCATCGATTTTCACAAACACTCCGAAGGGCGCATGAAACTCAACTTTTCCCAGGACAAACTGACCTAGCTTGTACTTCGATTGAATTTGTTTTAAACTTATACTATCCATATTGTTTACCTTGGTTTGAGGACTCGTGGAAATTGGTTGGGTTTGTAGGGTGGGCATCGCCCACCATCTACTTATTGATGGAATTAGACTAGAGAATTATTGATTATCCAGATGATAGCTTGTGGTGGCGATTTATTAATATGGTGGTAGGGTGGGATACGCCCACCATATATACTTATTGATGGAATCAGACTAAATAATTATTGATTATCCAGATGATGGCTTGTGGTGGCAATTTATTAATATGGTGGTAGGGTGGGCATCGCCCACCATCTACTTATTGATCGAATCAGACTAGAGAATTATTGATTATCCAGATGATAGCTTGTGGTGGCAATTTATTAATATGGTGGTAGGGTGGGATACGCCCACCATCTACTTATTTATCCAATCAGACTAGAGAATTATTGATTATCTCGATAATGGTTTGCTATAAATATATTGGTTGTGGTGGGCAATGCCCACCCTACGAAAGAATTAGACTAAATAATTGTTGATTATTTAAATAATGGTTTACTATAAATATGTTGGTTGTGGTGGGCAATGCCCACCCTACGAAAGCGATCGCCCTCTCTAATCTAAGATATAATAACCAGCAATGTTCTGCTTGGTATCTTGTGC
>JH610866.1 GCA_000252485.1 Prochloron didemni P4-Papua_New_Guinea
TGGGCAGTGCCGCGCCCTACAGAAGCGACAAAAGCATAATAAAAGCGCGTACTGCGAAGCAGATCCCTGCGGGATCGCCCTGGACAACACAATATACAATCTAAAAAAAATGCCTCAATATCGTCGCTCTTACATACCTGGTGGAACTTTCTTTTTGACCTTAGTAACTTATAAACGGCAGCCCATTTTTACTAATGCAGAGAATGTTGCATTATTACGTCGTGCAGTTGCTACTATCAAAGCTGAAATGCCATTTGAGATATTGGGAGCTGTTATCTTACCAAATCATCTTCATTTTCTTTGGACTTTACCCATTAACGATACCAAATATTCCCAAAGAGTAGGTCGTCTGAAGGTTTTATTTACTAAATCTTTTCACAGTCAAAATTATCTACCTCAGAAGAAATCTTTATCCCGACAGAAACATCGGGAAAGCAATGTTTGGCAGCGGCGTTTTTGGGAGCATGTCATTAAAGATGAAAGAGAGTTGGAAATACATTTAAATTATATTCACTACAATCCAGTAAAACACGGTTTAGTAACTTGTCCCCATTTGTGGTCCTATTCTAGTTTTTCATCTTGGGTAGTTCAAGGTGCATATTCTTTAGATTGGTGTTGTCTGTGTGATGGAAAAGTACCCACAATTCCTAATTTTGATGCGATTACTAATAAAGTGGGAGAATAAAGTCCGTAGGGTGGGCATCGCCCACCATCTACTTATTTATCAAATCAGACTAGAGAATAATTCATTATCCAGATGATAGCTTGTGGTGGTCATTTATTAAAATTGTGGTAGGGTGGGCATCGCCCACCATCTACTTATTTATGGAATCAGACGAAATAATTGTTGATTATCTAGATAATGGTTTACTATAAATATATTGGTTTTGGTGGGCAATGCCCACCCTACGAAAGAATTAGACTAAAAAATTGTTGATTATCTAGATAATGGTTTACTATATTGGTTGTGGTGGGCAATGCCCACCCTACGAAAGAATTAGACTAAATAATTGTTGATTATCTAGATAATGGTTTACTATAAGTATATTGGTTGTGGTGGGCATTGCCGACCCTACGCCTAAATTAAATTTGCTTTTATATAGCGATCGCCCTCTAAAACCAACCATCTAATAAAAAAAGATTGACCATCTAGATAATGCCTTATGGTGGGCAATGCCCACCCTACGAAATGGCAATGCCCACCCTACGAAATAGGATTAATTCTCTTCTTGGAATTGATTATTCAAGAAACCGGAAACTATAGACAGGACAATGGAACCAATAATGGCAGGAAGAAAACCATTAACGTCGAAACCCGGAGTGAAATATCCCACTAATCCCAAACTAATAGCATTGACAACTAGGAGAAATAAACCTAGGGTTAAAATAGTCAAAGGTAAAGTAAAAATCAGCAGAATTGGTTTGACAAAGGCATTTACCAATCCCAAAATCACTGCGGCTACAGCGGCAGCAGTAAAACCAGACACGACGATACCAGGAACGATGTAAGCTGTGATAAACAGGGAGACCGCTGTCAGCAGCCAAGTTAAGAAAAATTTCATGGTTTTGCTGATTATTTGTTGTTAGTTTTCTCAATAGGTTTATAATCTAATTATAATAGAGAAAAAATAGAGAGCATTGGATTTTAAAAATCTGGCCACAAACCTGGAAGAAAAATTGCAACTACTGCGCCAGAGCTTGCGCCCGGGACAGCAAATAATGGGTGACTGGCGAGGTGGAGAAATGGCCATTTCTGCAGTTCCTGGTGCGGGTAAATCTCACAGCCTTTCTGTGGCTGCTGCTTTGGCTGTGGCTCGGTATCAACTGCACCCTCGTCGTCAGTTAGTAGTAGTCACCTATACTCGTTCTGCTGCGGCAAGTATTAAGGAAAAAATCCGCCAGCAACTGAAAGACCTGCCTACTCCCCCAGGAGGTTATGGGGTTCACACTCTCCACGGTTTGGCTCTCAATATTGCCAGTCGTCACCCGGAACTCTCTCAATTAAATTTAGATTCGGCAACTTTAATTAATCCCAATGTCAGCCACCGATTAATTAGAAGTTCCGTGGAACAGTTTATTGCTGGAACTCCTAGTAGATATAGAATGTTATTAGAAGGATTGGAATTTGACGGAGAGGAAACGGAACGGTTGCGCCGTCAGTCGGTGTTGCGCACGGAAGTATTGCCTGCCTTAGCCCAAACTGCTATTGGGGAGGCCAAGAGTTCCGGTCTCCTCCCGGAAGACTTGGAAAGAGCCAGCGGGTTGGTGCTAGACCCCTACGGTATTTTAGCTATAGCAGGCAGTTTGTATCGTAACTATCAAGAATTAATGCAGAAGCGGGATTTAATCGACTACCAAGATATGATTCTGGCTGCTTTGCGAGTTCTGGAAAGTCCTCCTATCCTCCAATTATGGCAAGGTCAAGTGTTCGCCGTGTTTGAAGATGAGGCTCAGGACTCCAGTCCTTTGCAAGAACGATTGATTAAAACCCTGGCCACAGACCCTCTGAACCCGGATGCACCACCCAATCTAGTGCGGGTAGGAGACCCCAATCAAGCCATTAATTCTACTTTTACTCCTGCTGACCCGATTTATTTCAACTGGTTTTGCAGTACTTGTAAAGAGCGAGGAAGTCTCTCTACTATGGATCAGGCCGGTCGGAGTAGTCAAGTTATTTTGGATGCTGCTAATTTTTTGCTTAGGTGGGTCAATGAAAAGGAAAGGAATCTCATAGAGAGAAGCAGAGACCCAGAGAGGGGAGAAGAGAGGGGAGAGGGAAGAGAAGAAGAAGAGATAGTTAATTTACCTTTTCGCCTTCAAGAAATTCGTCCTGTGGACCCGGACGACCCTCAACCGGAAGCCAACCCAGAACCTATGGGTAAAGGTTTGGAAATCCATACTCCTGCGGATGTTTACGCTACGGTAGAACTGATTGGCAAGCGAGTAGTAGCTTTATTAAAGGAAAATCCCAGCAGGAGTGCAGCTATCTTGGTGCGGGAAAATCGTCAAGGTCGCTTTCTGGGAGAACAATTGGCTCCTATGCTGAGGAATGAGGAAGGGATTAAAATCTATGAAGTGAGCGAATTTCAGCGTCACAGTCAAATACCGGGAGAAATCCTCAAGTTGCTGCAATTTGTTTATCGTCCCCATTCTCCAGACTATCTTAAAGCAGCTTTAGAAGTATTACAAAGTCGCCAACTGATTCCTACTCAAGATTTGAACGTGCTGGCTACTTTCCCGGAACAGTTTCTCTACCCCGGACCTTTGCAATCGAAACAGAAAAAGAAAGTAGCGGCTGCGCGGCGTTATTGTTGCAACTTGCTCCAAGCAAGATTGGAGTTGCCTCACTATCAATTGATTTATTTCTTGGCAATGACTTTGAAATATGTGGGTTCGGAACTAGCGACGGTGGAGAAATTAGCTGAACGGGTCAATCAGCAAATTGCTGGTAATAGTTCTATTGAGACTTCTATGGAAGTGTTGCAGGAAATAGCTAGTTCGGAACGGTTTGAAGCGGTGGAGGAAGAGACGGAGGACCAATATACTCGTGGGGGACAAATAACTATCATTACCATGCACAAGGCTAAAGGGTTAGATTGGGATTACGTGTTCGTTCCTTTCTTGCACGAAGATATTCTTCCGGGTTCTCCTTGGGTTCCCACTGCCGCTAAGTTTTTAGGGGATTTTACTTTAGCAGAAGTGGCTCGAGCGCAAATTAGAGCCATTGTCCACGGTCAATATGGAGAGGCTTGCCCTGAGCGTAGTGGAAGGGATAAGGGGGAAATAAAAATACCTGAAGCGAGACAGGCTTGGCAAGAGGCTGCTAAACTGAAAAGAGCTGAGGAATTTCGCTTGTTATATGTGGCCATGACTAGGGCCAAGCGGTTGTTGTGGATGTCTGCGGCGGAAAAAGGCCCTTTTCGCTGGAATACTTTTAGAGGGGATAGCGGTGCTGATAATTTGCAGGAAAAGAAACCTTGTCCCGTTTTACCTGCTTTGAAGTTAGAGTTGGGTGGCTGATATGGCGTTGAATTATTATTACTTCATCATCCAACCATCAAATCATCTGTATTCATCTGCGTTTATCTGTGTTCATCTGCGGTTTATTTTCCGGTGCGTTACGAACGCACCCTACAAGAAATCAACGGGGGCGGGCGCACGGTGAGGGTTGCCTCCCCCCGTGGCCCTAGAAAAAAACCCACAACTCAAAAAGTTCCTAACAAAATCAAGAAGGTAAATGAGGACACAAATAGCAGTAACATTGCAAAAATTGCTAACCAAGGTTCTCTGTTGATGTTCTCAAGATACTGATTAACTTTTGCGTCGTTCTGTTCGGGATGCCAAATCATCGGTTTCATGACGTGATTCTTCCTTATTCGAGACTTATAGATTACATATTAATGACGCTGTATTTGAGATGTCTAGGAAATTGAACAATTCTTAACTATATCAATCCTTCTTAACTCTAATTGTTAACTTGTCTTAAGTTAATTGTTGAAATATAGCGCTACGCGCAATTCAAAATTCAAAATTCAAAATTCAAAAATAGACTATGACTAGGTTTCAGGCTTTATTAATGTCCTAACCTAAATGCGTAGTGCTATATAAAACGATAGATCGAAAAAAACTCCCCTAGCTATTGCTCTAGGGAGTGAGAGGAAAGAATGAAGTTTTAGTCGTGCCAAACTAAATCAAGTCACTTTCCCTCTAAATACCAAGTCAGTAATTAGTCATAAATGGTGGTCAAATCCTCCTTATTGAATAATTGCGATTTCTTCGCGTCAGCGAAGCCAATCTCCAAGTATTAAGGCTTGTTGATCGCTTTCTATCATCGCCAATACCTTCAAGTCCTTCACCGATCTAAGTCCGGATTTTTGTTGAATTTTGTCTTCTTCCTTAATGCTTAGAGAGGGGTTTCGCCGCGATCTTTAGGGGGTGGGTTGAGTGATGGCGATCGCTGAGGGAGTCAGGAGACTATTGATACTGCTTTTGACTACAGCTCCTGATGCTGTGGTGGGCAATGCCCACCCTACGAAAAATAAACTCACGTACAAAATTGAGAAACCCGGTTTCTTTCTCCGTCAGAAATCAAACACAATCTCCCCAAAGAACATCATCGCAAGAAGGAGGTTTTTCGCACGGTCCCCAGAGGACTTCATCGCAATTAGGCAATGTTTCTGGAATGGGAGATTGAGCTGGAGGTTGGGTTGGAGGTTGGGTAGGTTTTCCAGGGGAACCTAAAAGATTCTTGGGATTGACTGCATTCCAATTCCCCTTACTATACCGTCTAACTTCAAAATGAAGGTGAGGTGCGGTACTGCTGCCAGTGGAGCCTACATCACCAATGATATTCCCTTGCTCTACTTGTGTGCCGTTTCCCACTGCAATACGAGAAAGATGAGCGTAGAGAGTTCTTTGAGAAGGATTATTATGTTCGATAACGACGGTATTGCCGTATCCCCCCCAAGGACCGCTGCGAACTACTCTACCCGCTGCTGCAGCTAACACTGGAGTACCGGAAGGTGCGCCGATATCCATTCCCGCGTGGAAGCGGCGATCTTTTTTTATGGGATGATTACGCCAACCAAAAGGGGAAGTCATTCCATATCGCCTTGCAAAGGGATAAATTAGCCCGCTACTGTTGGCTTTCAATCCTCCACTATGACTTATAGGATAGACTAAACTAGGAGAACGAGCTTCCACTAAACCGCCAAAGCTAAAAATCCCACAGGCAATAAGTACCAGTAACAAAAAACGATAACGACTCATATACCATTCCTTTTCCGCTAATTTTTTTTATCCGACCAGGGGATAAACAATATGAACGACAAAATCTTGATTGTAATTTGTTCCCTGTGGAACTAAACTAAGATTATACAGTCATCATATAATGGAAATTGCGGAAGGAGACTGAGTATGGCCAAGGGATTAAACTTTTCGATCCAGCCCCTAACTTTAGCTTTGATAACTCTAGGCATTTGTGCCAAGTTTACCGGTGTGAGCCTTGCTCAAGTGTTGCCCAACTTTCCTGCAGATAAGCCTAGTTCAGAAGGGAAGGTGGCATTCTATTGCGATCGCCACGAAGGTAAACCCGCTATGATCGCCAAACATCCTGAAAGAGGTGAGGTGACTCTAATTGTGTTTGTATCTAAATATTTTAGTGCTTCTGGTTGGAATCCCCAAAGGCGTTGCGAACAAGTTAGCTATAAATTTCAGTCAAATATTGAAAGAGGGCATTTGCGTAAAGTTATTGCAAGTTGGTCTAACGATTTAATGGTATTTTGCGCCTCGGAAGATGAATCTGTAGAATATGTTTCTCGGTGCGAGGACGATCGGGTTTTGATGACTCTCAGAGAGCAAGATCGACCGGAAGTATTGCTAGAAGAACTTCGAGGACTGAAACAAGGCAAAAAACTATCTCCTCTTTACCATTCACAGCAAGATATTGTTGAAGTTGATGAGATCAATAACATTCATATTATTGATATAGAGCAATGGGTAGATCATGCTGTTCCTACTGTCCAGGAAGAATGCTGGTGGCTTTGTGAATAAAAAGGGCAATAAACAAGGAACAAGGAACAATAAACTAAAACCGATCTAGGTATGAGAAAAACGAATATTATTGGCAAACTTTCATCTCTATCATTGCTATGTCTAGGTATTGCTGGTTGTCAGAGCAATATAGGTTATAGTTCCACCGTGGATCTTGCCGATTATTTACTGGGAAATATTCTCAAGTTGAATATAAGGGATTCAGGCTGCTTAGATAACCAGTGTAGTAATAGTAATAAGTCTATAAAAACCACAATTGCACTACAAGAGAGCAGCAGAAAAGTAGATATTCTCTCCCAGGCAAAAAAATTTACAGTAGAGATTGGCAAAAAAAGCGTTATTCCCGGAAAAGATTTTGCTGGGAAAGGTTCGGGAGTAATTATCAAAAAAGAAGGAAACCAATACTATGTCTTGACCAATGACCATGTAGTAGATGTTGCAGGAGAATATGTGGCTTTACTGCGCAGTGAAAGGCCAGGAGAATTAGGAGAAAAATCCAAACTGGAAATTGTGGAGCGATTTCCAGAAAAAGATTTGGCTTTATTGACTTTTAATAGTCAGCAAGATTATACCGTAGCCGCCGTAGGAGCTAATGCCAATCAATTGCTTCAAGGTAGTGAAGTATATGTTTTTGGTTGGCCTGTCAATGACAGGAGAGATTCTCTTCAATTGGCAGAAGGAAAAATTACTAATACGAGAATAGGAGAAGGATATAATTTTACTTATCAAATCTCTGATAGTGGAGATAAGGTAGAACCGGGGATGAGTGGCGGTGCAGTGCTGAATCAAAATGGCCAATTGCTGGGGATTCATCAAGGTTTGAACGACGAACAAATAGGGGACGGTCAAGGTATTTTAATAACGGCTATATCCAACTTCTTACCTCTACCCTCAATTAATTTGCTCAGAACTTTAACCGGTCATTCCAAAGCCATATGTGTTGAAGGTTGTCTCGCTATTGCTTCCGACGGACAAACAATTTATAGTGGAGCGATGGATGGTAGTGTGGGTCGCTGGAATTTAGCTACCGGACAAGGTGGGATTATTTCTACTAATCACTATGGACCCATTTGGTCTATTGCTCTCAGTTCTGACGGACAAACTGTAGCTAGTGGTAGTTGGGATAAGAAGGTTAAACTTTTAAATGGTTCAGAAGATTTAATGGAGCATTTGCACAAGGTTTATTCCTTAGCTATTAGTCCCGATGGAGATTTAATTCTCAGTGGTAGTGGTAACGATGAAGTAGGAACCATAGTTGGTTGCAGTGTCCGTCGAGATGTATGTCAAACTCTAGGAGAACATCAGAGTCGAGTTACTTCCTTAGCAATTTCTGCCGATGGGAAAACTTTAATTAGCGCTGGAGATGATGGTAGAATTAAAGCCTGGGATTTAGTAAAAGGAAAACTAATAAATCAGTTTCTTCGCTATAGTAGTCAAGGAGCGAATGGAGTTTGGTCGGTGGCCATGGCCCCAGATGGAAACACGGTAATTACTGGCAATCAAGATGGAACCATGAGGCTATGTTATTTGAGTAATTTTCAATGCGATCGCGCAGCGCCAGGCTCCGCCTGATCGCCCTCAACCAATTCATCAAGAATCCGTTAGTTCTGTCGCAATTAGCGGTAATGGTAAAATACTAGTAACAGGTAGTTGGGACAAAACGGTAAAAGTCTGGCATTTTCCCTCTCTTTCTCTCATTGGTACTCTCAGGGAACACAGCGGTAAAGTTAATTCTGTAGCTATTAGCGCTGATGGAGAAACAATAGCTAGTGGCAGTCACGATACAACTATTAAAGTTTGGCAAGTGAATCTGCCGAAAAGTATTTCTACTTCAAATTCTCCTACCGAATCTCCCGAAAAGCCACTCCTTTGGTAAAATCAATGAACAATAAACAATGAACAATGAACAATAAACAATGAACGATGAACAATAAACAATAAACAATGAACAATGAACAAATAACAAACAACAAATAACAAACAACAAATAACAAACAACAAACAACAAACAACAAACGACAAACAACAAATCTAAGTTCCGTACCATTGTAAGCCATTAGGTAAAGCTTCCGCAGCAAACTCCAGATGAAATACTCGGCGATGAACTGGTGTTTTGGCAGGGGAAGAACTATGAAGAATTAAAGGTTTCATTACTAATACCCCACCGGAAGGAACGGAGCAATTCACAGCAAAAGGCTTCCATTCCTTTATTGCTTCTTCTGACAGTCTTCCCCAACGGTGAGAACCGGGAATGACGCGCAAAGAACCATTTTCCTCATCCGCATCGTCTAAATAAACCCGCAGGGTAACCATTCTTTCTAGAAGGGAGCTGGGGGGTTGAACGCAGTCAATACCATCTTTACGAGACCAAGGAGCAAAACCGGGAGTCTGAATGCGATCGCGCAGCGCCAGGCTCCGCCTGATCGCCCACAGCAATAGTGAGGTCTTGATGCCAAGGTACGCCCCAATTAGCTTTTGGGTTCTTGTTGAAAAAGATACCTCGCACGGGAAATGCTTCCCTACCCAGAATTGATTCTACAATGGTGCGGATAGGGGGAGAAGCCATGAGGGTGCGGACTTCTGGAATGAGTTCTAGGAGACGACGGATACCGTAGTTTTTAGTTTGGTTAGTTTCGATGAACTGTTGTACTGCATTTCTTAGTTCTTCTACTTGTTCTTTATTTAACACTTCTGGAATAATGTAAAAGCCAGATTTTGAGAAAGCAGTTTTTTTCATTAATTTTCTCTAGAACTAGGTCTCATCTTCCCGATTTCTGCGATTCAAATAACGAAATTCTTCCAGCAAAACATTAAACCGCTGGTCTGTTTCTACTTGTTTTTGTTTGATTAACTCCATTTCTCTTTGACTTTGAGCTGCTACTTGTAACAATGCTTGACTAGTTACTCTTAAACCATCGATACTGTCTCGGATATCGCTGATACTGTCTTTTATTTCCCCTACGCTTGTGGCTAACTCATCAAGCATTTCATCCGTCCAACGTTCTACTGCCATTTTTTTTTCTCCTCAATCTTGCTCTAACAATTCTATTATATCGATTCTACAACTTAATGCCACTAAAGCGCCAGATTTAACCCCACTACTATACAATTAATTACAAATCTACGAGCGTTTATCTTAGTTGACAACAGCTTTTTTTCCTTTGCAATAAAACTATATCGATACTGAGCAATAATACTCACTCTCTAATCTATCGATAGGGTAGCTATTAAGGATTTTCCCCAAAAATCTAATACTTTCTCACCTTGTCTTACCTTAGCTGATTCGTAAAAAACCTACATCTGTCAGAGCCTGGAAAGTCCCCCTTTGATAAGGGGGATTTAGGGGGATAGCCACTAAATAATAAAATCTTCCACCAACTTATCGTCTTCCCAAACCAAACTAACCTGGAAAGATTCCCCCGGTTCTCCGTATAATTCTGGTTGTTGGTTGCTTGCACTGCCCTTCGACTTCGCTCAGGGACCGCGTAGTCGAAGTGTTGGTTGTTTGTTGTTAATTGTTAATTGTTAATTGTTCATTGTTCATTGTTCATTGTTTATTGATGAAATTAGTTAAATCTGTTAGAGCGCGATCGCGATATGCTCCATACCGTTCTTTCTTCTTCTTAATCCGCACGGACAGTTCCGGTATAATGCCGAAATTGGGAGGCATAGGTTGAAAATGCTTCGGTTCCGCAGAACTAATAAAAGCAAATAAAGCTCCCATCATGGTAGTTTCTGGTAAAGTAACCGACTCTAACCCCAATACTAATCTAGCAGCATTAGTTCCCGCCAGCCAACCCCCAGCCGCCGCCGCCGTATAACCTTCCGTTCCCAACAACTGACCTGCTGCTAGCAAACTGGGACGAGTCTTAAACTGAAGGGTAGGATATAATAATTGGGGGGAATTTATAAAAGTATTGCGGTGCATCACTCCCATGCGCACGAACTCCGCCTCTTCCAAACCGGGAATCAAGCGAAAAACCCGCTTCTGTTCCCCCCAGCGCAAATTAGTCTGAAAACCCACCATATTCCACAACTGTCCCCCCTTATCTTCCTGACGCAGTTGCACCACTCCATAGGGACGCTTGCCCTTATTTTCCGGCGCGTTCCACTCTCCCAAACGAGCGTCGAACAGTCCCACTGGCTTTAAAGGACCGTAGCGCATGGTATCCTCTCCCCGTTGCGCCAGTTCTTCGATGGGAAGGCAACCTTCAAAAAACTTAGCACTCTCCCGTTCAAAGTCTTTCAGTTCTGCTTGTTCCGCCTTGCACAGTTCTTCTCGGAAATGGAGATACTGCTCCTTATTTAGGGGACAGTTGAGATAAGCAGCTTCCCCCTTATCGTAGCGAGAAGCGAGAAAAGCAACCTCCCTATTGATGGTTTCTCCCACCACAATAGGACTGGCTGCATCGAAAAAGCTGAAATATTCCATCCCCGTAAAACGCTGCAAATCCTCTGCTAATTTGGGACTGGTGAGGGGACCGGTAGCCAGGACAATTACTCCTTCCGAAGGAATGGCAGTTATTTCCTCCCGCCGCAACTCAATTAAAGGATGATTGCTGAGAGTAGTAGTGAGTTGGCTGCTGAACACCGCTCTGTCTACAGCTAAAGCACCCCCAGCGGGAACAGAATGCTGGTCTGCAGTTTGAATGACGATGGAACCGAGACGGCGCAACTCTTCGTGGAGCAAACCAGCAGCGCGATCGCTGGACATTGCGCCGAAAGAATTGCTGCAAACTAATTCCCCTAATTCCTGACTGTGATGAGCTGGACTTTGCCGTACCGGACGCATTTCCTGCAATACTACCGGCACTCCCGATCGCGCAATTTGCCAAGCTGCTTCCGTTCCCGCCAAACCGCCACCAATTACTTGAACTTTTCTCATTACAACGAACAATTAACAATTAACAATTAACAATTTATCTTATCTTCAATTTCTTTGTAGGGTGGGCATTGCCCACCAAAACCATTATCTCATATTACTAGCTCTTTTCATCAAGGAAGAAATGATTCTAGTAGCGATCGCCTTCTTTTTCTTCATCAATCTGAAAATATATATAAGCTATAGTTTTAACTTGTAGGTTGGGTTGAGGCCACGAAACCCAACACCAATGTCTCGTATTGTTGGGTTTTGCTATTGCTCTACCCAATCTACTATTTTATTTGCAGTCTTTTAGAAGCTTTATTCTTAAAGTTTACCTTAGTATACAGGTCGTCAGTCATATGATTATCGAGTGATTGTTGTTTAACTCAATCATATCAAATTTTAAAGTGTTTCCTTAGCGAAGAAACCGGGAATATCCATTACTTTCCGATTATCTATATTTCTCTTGTCTCTCTGTGTCCTCTGCGTCTCTGTGGTTTTTTAAATTTTTAAGCCCACCGAAACCATTATTTCCTAAAATAATATCCCAATTTATATCAAATCCGAAAATGTTTGCTACAGATACAATACTTTTATAAGTATAGGACTTACGCAAACAAACCTAGAAACCGGGTTTCTCGCCAGGATAAAACAGCAAAATCCAGATTTTTATA
>JH610867.1 GCA_000252485.1 Prochloron didemni P4-Papua_New_Guinea
GGGGATTTAGGGGGGATAGAAGCTATTTGTAGCAACAATTATCGTATTTGATATTAGTTCAGAAACCCGGTTTCTGCGTAAGTCCTAAAGTAGTTGTAGGTTGGGTTTCCCGATAGCGAAACCCAACACCCAATCTTTTGGCTTGTTGGGCGTTGCCCTGAGCGGTAGTCGAAGGGTTTCGTGACTTCAACCCAACCTACGATGGAAAATATTTGTAGCAAATATTTTCTTAATTCATATTAGAATTAATTGTTGAACAATGGAGAGTATTTTCTTGAGAAAAAATTTATACTTCCCAATATATTCTGGCTGGTGCGTTACGCTGCCGCTAACGCACCCTACGCAACGCCTTTATTTAAAATTGAAATTATCCTTCATAAAAATATAGGGTTCCTTGGTCATGAGGTACATTATATACCGGCCTATGAACGTGTTAAGTATTGAGTGAGAGCAACCGCAGGTTGCTGTATAACTATCAACTGTCCACTATCAACTGTCAACTGCTATAATTCTTAATTATTCATTTCTCATTATTATAAGTTTCCAATCTTTCTCTAACCTCTTCCTTAGACAAACTCAAAACTTCTGCTATTTGCTCCAAAGTCAAACCCAACTTCAACAACCGATCAATAGCATTTATTCGCATTCCTTCAACTTCCGCCAATGCTTGTTCAGCCTTTTCTGCTCTAGCTCTTTCTACTTCTGCTTCTTCCTTGCCAATTAACAAAAGATTTTCTTCCCTATCCCACCATCTCAACCAAAGTTGAGTTTTATTTTGATAAGTTTCTTGCCACAATCCTAACTCCACTCCCAACGGTTCGATGGGATAATGTCCCCGTTCGTTTGCTTCCATTTTTTCATAATTTGCTCCCATGAGGCGATAAACTTCTAACAAACCAGTTTTAATTTCGTAGATTGCGTAATAAAAAATGCGAATAATTTGTTCGTAAACCCAAAACTTTCCCGGTTTAGTTACTTTCCCTTCTTCCCTATAAGCTAAAGGAGTTTTATCTCGTTCTTCCTTTCCTGAACCACTAGCAAATTCCATCGCAATTAACGGTGCTACATATTCCCTCCACAAGACATAAGAACGGCGTATTTTTCCATCTAATAAAGAAGGAACGCCGGGAACGTAGAACCAATCGGGAGCTTCCGCTCCATTTTCTGGCGGTTCCGTTTCTCGCCAATAAATGCCACAATCTTGACCGATCGCATATTCTCCATTGGGATGAATTCTTTGCAATACTGAACCAATTGAATCTGTGAGAAGAATGCTTTGGGGATGCTCCTGAAAATTTTTCACAAAAGTGCCGTCCGATTCTGGTAATTGAGAATGGTCTGGAAAAGGAGGAGGTAAAACCACGCCAACAGTTTGAGTCATAATTAGGGTTTGTGAAAAAAGTTTATTATTGCTTTCCTGGGTCACTGGTAACTGTTCACTGGTCACTGTTATAAAGCCTTTCCTTCACCACATCCACCAACTCAGCCAAAGGAACATCCACCTGTTCCCCCCGACCCAAATCCTTCAACGCGCAACGCCTCTCTGCCGCTTCCTCGGAACCGATAATGGCGCAGAAAGGAATCCCCAACTTATTAGCTTGATGCAACTGTTTCTTCAAAGGACGCTTATCAAAATTTGTCACAACATTCAATCCCCCCCGCCGCAATAACTGAGATACCTCCAAATAAAGCGGCATCAAATCCTCTTGCATATTCACCACCATTACCTGAGTGGGGGTAGGGTCGAAAGAATTAATAATACCTCCTTTCAGCAAACGACTCATCAACCGAGTCAAACCGATAGAAATACCCACTCCCGGCATTTTTTCCCCCACAAACATACCCACCAAATCTTCATATCTACCCCCAGAGCAAATACTTCCCAGGGCCTCATTCCCCACCAAAGTTGTTTCGTAAACAGTCCCCGTGTAATAATCCAATCCCCTAGCAATAGACAAATCGAGACAAAAACATTCTGTGGGCACTTGCAAATACCGCACCCCAGCAATTACCGTTTCTAACTCTTCAATCCCTTGATTTAATACTTCCCTATTCTCACTATTCTCACTAAGATTTTTTAGCTTATCTAAAACTTGATCTACCGACCCATGAATATTGGTAAAATCCAGAACTTTTTCTACCTGTTCTGGCCATAGTCCTTCACTTTCTAGAATTGTTTGAACTTTAGCAGCACCAATTTTTTCCAACCCATCCATAATGCGAATGCAAGGAGCAATTTTAGTTTCTGCCAAACCCAGAGACTGAAAGAAACCAGTGAGTACTTTGCGATTATTAATTCTAATTAAAAAATCTCCAATCTTAATTTTACCAAAGATTTCCGCAATAATTGCTGCAATTTGCGCATCGTACAACAAACTTAATTTACTCCTGCCTACCACATCAATATCGCACTGACGAAATTGACGATAACGCCCATCTTTGGCTCGTTCCCCCCTAAAAACCACATCCATTTGATAGCGAGCAAAAGGAAAACTCAACTCATTGAGATGACGAGCAATATAAGCAGCTAAAGGAACAGTTTGGTCGAACTTCAATCCCCTCGCCTCAGCGCTACTATCCCCCGCTAATTCTTTTTCCCCTTGAGGCAAACCTGGAAGAATGGGATTAATACTGTATATAATATTATCCCCTTGATTTCCCTTAGCTTGAAGTACTTCCAACCTTTCTATCGCTGGGGTTTCTATGGGAGTAAAACCGTAACGTTCAAACACGCTCCGAATTGTATCCAGTAAATATAATTCCAAGCGCTTTTCCCCTGGGAGAAATTCAGGAAAACCGCTGGGACAAGAAAAATTTATTCGCTCGACTTTCGCCATAAAAAACCTTTTTTTACTACTCTTATAAGGCAGAAATCAACAATTACTTATTTTATTGTCCTTATTCTACTTCTTTTTCCCGCCAAATAAACCTTTAAACATGCTGCCCTTTTTAGATGTTTTGCTAGCTCTATCTTTAGAACTACTGACAGTTGAAGTTTTCGTTCCCTGTGCTGCACTAGAGATTTTGCTCAGTTCTTGCTTACCTTTAATAGCAAAGGGATCCTTAGAATTAGAAGCATAGGCTTTATTGATATGAACCTTAGCCATACCCACTTGCTTTTGCTGTAGATAAGTTAATCCAAGCAAACCATGATAGCTGCTATTATTGGGATTAACTTTCACTGCTTCCCGCAACTCTAAAATAGCTTTGGTCAAATTCCCTTGCTGCAGATATTGTTGAGCACGACGAACTACTGGATCTGTAGGCTCTTTTGGTGGTGGTGGTGAAGAGTCTTTTGGTGTAGTTTCTTTTGGTGTAGTTTCTTTTGGTGGATGGTCTTTTGCTGGTGCTGGAGCCTGTTGCTTTTGGTTCAGAATCAAGTAAACCAAATTCAACTCGCTGATCTGAGCAATAGTATAGCCGAGTACGTTTGTTTCCCAGCATTGATATTGTTTAACTGCTAGATCTTTAACTTTTTGCTTATAAACAACGTCTAAATTACTATTAGCTTTAAATAAATCCTTAGCTGACTCGCTAGCGATAGTAATTTTACCCCCTTGCCCTGCCAAACGCTGACCCATCTGAGAAAGTACCAAATTAAACTCCTTACGAGACTTATCTTTGGATAAGACTTCGTAAGCGGGATTGACAAGACGAGAGAGAATTCGATTAGCCTCCTCTTTACCTCCTGTATCCTCTCGGGAAGTGCAAGTGTCTGGATGCAATTGACGGGCAATATTTAAATATCTTTTGCGAATCTGTTTGGGATCTGCACCCAGAGGGATGCCCAATACAGCATAGTAATCGGTCAAATCCAGTTTAAAAAGTCCGTGTTGGATATGAAAAAGCATAGGGTCTCATCCCTTCTGTAGTGGCAAAAGTCTTTCCTTATAGTATGTCCTAGATTGTAGGAAAATTGCTATCAGCCATTAAGCGCAATTTTCCCTTTTTAAAACCAGTCCTTTACCATTGTGACAAAGCAGGAGCTTGTTGCAACGCTTGACTGAGGCTGGAGTGGATTTTGCCGTTGGTGGCGAGAATGCGTCCTTCTTCTAGGGCGATGGCCTCTCCATCATAAGAAGTAACCTTTCCCCCTGCCTCCTGCACCAAAACTATTCCCGCTGCAATATCCCAAATCTGAATACCCCTTTCCCAGTAACCATCCAAGCGTCCCATCGCCACATCGGTCAAATCCAAAGCTGCCGAACCCGATCGCCTTACCCCTTGAGTTTGATGAGTCAGATAGCAAAACTCGGCATAGTTGTTATCTTTAGTTTCCCGGCGATCGTAGGCAAAACCGGTTACCAGAAGACTGCGTTCCAATGAAGCTGTTGCTGACACGGCGATCGGGTTTTTATTTAGAGTCGCCCCCAAACCTTTGGCTCCCCGAAACAATTCCCGGCGAAAGGGATTGTACACTACCCCGATAGTGGGAACTCCCTCAATTAGCAAACCCACAGAAACTGCGGCCATAGGATAGCCGTGAGCAAAATTAGTGGTACCATCCAGAGGATCGATCACCCAGAGATATGTGCTTCCATTTCCTCCTAAATTTCCCGATTCTTCTGCCAAAATATCGTGGTTCGGCACGTGACGGCCTAAAATCTTAAGGATTTCTTCTTCTGCTGCTTTATCCGCTACCGTAACGATATCTCCAGCCCGTCCTTTTTCTTCGTAGTTATGGATTTTCCCCCAGTAGTTTTCCAAGATCGCACCCGCAGACATTACCGCTTCTGTAGCAATATCTAGCAATATTTCCAGTTCTGCCTCCGAATGTTGGCTCATATAGTAGTTGATAGTTGATAGTTGATAGTTGACAGTTGACAGTTGACAGTTGACAGTTGACAGTTGATAGATAGTAGAGTGAGTTCGTAAAGCACCGGCGATACCTTACAGATTTTCCTTGGATTATTGTGGCTCGAAAGTTCCTCAATTTTGGTTATAACTACACATTACTCTTTCTGCGCTATAGATCAAAAAGGATTATGTTCGCGAAATTCTTGGGGAGTCGAGCGCATGGGGTTTTCTGGTCTCCTTATCCCGTAGCCCATCACTCTGGCATATTCTTGAGCCCGAGCAAGACGTTGGCCGTATTTGGGGGCTAATTCTGTGTCAGCCAAGACCCAACCCATGGCCACTAATTTTTCATTTACTAAAATACCATTGTACCACACATATGCCAGTCTCCGTCCGAATCGGTCTTTTTCTTGCCCTTCTCCCTCCAATATCACTGATGAAAACTTCCCATTACTATCTTGAAGTAATTGTGTTAACTTGTTTTTTGCTATTTCCCCCCAAGGTAGGGGGCGCAGATCTGGAGCTTGAATGCCAATCATTCTAACTTTTTCAAGTAATTGCTGATTTTCCGGGGACAGAATTTCCAGGGTTTGGCCGCTGGCAACCCGCTGCACCTGCACTGTCAATCCTCTTGGAGGTAGATTCGACTGACAACCTACCAGCAAGCAACAACAAAGCATCCAGCTCGAGATGAGACGATTATTTTCCATCGCAGTTTTTATTAGCTTTCTAATCTTCATCTAAAGGAAGTCCAAACCTTACCCTGCCTTTAGCAAAATAGCGACCAAATTGAAGTTCGTAAACTTCATCTTCATCTTGAGTTTCCACCAACATGTCAGAACGGGCATAACTGACGCAGAGAAGAGCGTAGCCTTGTTGCCTTAATTCGGGGGACAGTCCCATAGCCTCTGGTTGGTAAACTTCGCCGGAAAGAACCCTTACTGCACAAGTGGTACAAGCTCCATTGCGACAAGAGAAAGGTAGTTCCAGCCCTTGAGCTTCCAGAGAGTGAAGAATATATTCATCTTCTGGCACTCTCACCGTGTGGAAAGTACCAGTTTGGCGGTTTTTTATCCGAATCGTATAATAGTTGCTCATAGTTCCATGATACTCTTGACTGGCATTCTGCAGGGATTCAGGATTTTCAATTTCGCCTTTCAAAAATTTTTTTGCGTTAATATAGACAAAAGCCACATTTGTTTATATAATAAATGTGTCCCCACCTGGAGAGGTGGCCGAGTGGTTGAAGGCGCAGCACTGGAAATGCTGTTTGGCGGCAACGTCAACGAGGGTTCGAATCCCTCCCTCTCCGTTTTGTAGCAATGCAATTTCTCTACAACACGGCTTTGTTCTATGAACAAAGCCAGCAACTGGGCCCTTCAATTATCCAAACAGTTGAAGGGTTGAGTGGATTTCATGAATAAGACAATCATCATTCTCCATGGCGGATGGAACCTAGAGAGGAAGCCTTGAGGTCAATAAGTTTGCTAAGATAGATAGGGCTTGCGATTTGTCAAAATCAACCTATTAAAATAAGCTAAAAAAGTTTCGTATTTAGAGGACGGGTGAAATGAGCAAACAAATAATCCCCATCGGCGAGGCTCTTGAAGAGTCAAACCAATCCGAAGAAAATATTATCGCTGCCATAACACAGCCTTATACCACCCTAGAAGAATTATATCCCACTGTGCCCCAAGTCAGCAATGCTCGCATTGAAGATGGCTATGTGATCATCGAGCTATTAGATCGGGACCAGTGGGAATTAATAGGGGATGTATCTGGCAGCCAGGAATTACCAATGTTGCAGATTTTGTGGTGGCTCCTCCAGATGGTCAAACTATGGCCGGAATTAGAAAAGGTTAATTGTCGTCAAAGTCTCCTGAAGGATAGCAATCTGGGATTGGATGAAGACCAAAGCTTTTGCCTGGAAAAGCTAATCCCAGATCGTTCGCATAATCCTCCGACGCTGAAGGATTTAGGGAAGATCTGGCAGCAATTATTCCAGTCCGCAGAAAATGAGTCTCTGGGGCAACTGTTCGCTCAAATGTGTGGCGGGGAAATGGAGACAGTAGAACAATTACAGAATGAATTAATCAAGATTACCGAAGAGGAACAATCTAAATCCATGTCCTCCTCAGATGAGGAGGAAATGGACGTGGATGAAGAGCAAATGGTTTATAGTTCACCGGACGATGATATGCCCACCATCGTCCTCCCCATGCAACTTCTCAGTCTCACCGACGCTGGTTTTACCGATATTGGTCTCCAAAGAAATCACAATGAAGACTCTTTTGGCATCACCACAGAAGTCAAAAAGGAAGAAAATGCTCAGGGCAAACAAATCGAGGCTCGCGGTTTATATATTGTCTGCGATGGTATGGGAGGGCATGCAGCTGGGGAAGTAGCTAGTGCCATGGCAGTGGATACCCTACAACGCTATTTCAAAACTCATTGGCAAGATGGCTTGCCCGATGCCGAAACTATTGCGGAAGGAATACTTTTGGCTAATGATAAAATTTATCAAACTAATCTGGATAACTCCCGCTCCGGTAGCGGTCGCATGGGAACTACTCTAGTAGTAGTGTTAATCCAAAATAATAAAGCGGCGATCGCCCATGTTGGTGACAGTCGCATTTACAAGGTGACTCGCAAGGAAGGGGTGGAAAAATTGACTGTAGATCACGAGGTGGGTCAAAGAGAAATACAAAGAGGCGTGGAACCGGATGTAGCCTATGCTCGTCCCGATGCCTTCCAGCTAACTCAAGCTTTAGGTCCGAGAGATAACGATCTAGTCCACCCCGATGTAGATTTTCTCGATCTTAATGAAGATTGCTTACTGTTGCTCTGTAGCGATGGTCTCTCGGATAATGACCTGATTGAAAATCACGGAGAGGAGTATTTGAAACCTTTAATTAGCTCCAGTGCTAATCTGGAAGAGGGTTTGGTGAAATTGGTGGATTTTGCTAACGAGCATAACGGTCACGATAATATTACCGGGGTAATTGTGAGGGTGAAAGTAAGACCTAATTTTGAGCAACAGCCTATGTTTTAAGGTAACCTAGCAAATCAATAGACATCTGGAAAAACTAGGGGTGCAATCTTGATATATAAGGGTTTCAGAACCAATTCTTACGATTTCTCATGAACAAACAACCAACACTTCGACTACGCTCAGTGCAAGCACTTCGACTACGCTCAGTGCAAGCACTTCGACTACGCTCAGTGCAAGCAACCAACAACAATTATCAATTCAGTTCCAATAGATTAATTGATAATTAACTAACATTGCCCATGATAACTTTAACCCTACTAAATCCTGGGGGGCATGGGTCCCTAAAAAACTGGCACTTTGCTAACCAATCGTTAATTCGCATTGGTCGGCTTAAGGGTAACGATATAGTTTTGAATCGGTTCAATAATGTTTCCCGCTATCATCTAGAATTGCATCAACTGCATCAACTAAATCATTCTCTCCCTAATTCTAATTCTCAGTGGTGGTTGGTCAATAAAGGGAAAAACGGAACTTTTGTGGATGGAAATTTGACTGACCAAGGTTTATTGAGGGATAATTCTCTGATTCAATTAGGTAAGGATGGACCGATTTTCAAGTTTCAGATTGACAGTAAAAATGTGACCGTTTCTCCTCGCAAGAGCCAACCCAAAGCTTGCAATCATTCTGGAAACCTCCCAAACAATTTATTTTGCATCCACTGCGGTCAACCAATAGTGGAATTGGAGAAATTTATCTCTCATTATCAGATTCTGAAAACTCTGGGAAAAGGAGGGATGGGGACGACCTATCTGGCCTTGGATACAACTGAAACCAATACTAAAGCGCCCCGACTTTTAGTTCTCAAGGAAATGAATGCAGATATGGCTGGCATTGATAAAGCGAGAGAACTATTTGAACGGGAAGCCAGTATCTTGTCCAAGCTGAATCACCCTGGAATTCCTAAGTATTATGATTTTTTTCTGGAAAATGACCGAAAATATCTGGCAATGGAGCTAGTTCACGGTCAGAATTTAGAACATCTCATCTTGCAAACAGGACCGATCGCGCCCCAACAAGCCATTGACTGGGGAATCCAACTGTGTGAGATTCTCAGTTACATTCACTCTTTGAAGCCTCCCGTGGTGCATCGAGATGTTAAACCAGCTAATTTAATGGTTCGCAATTTAGACAATCGTTTGCTACTGCTGGACTTTGGTGCAGTTAAAGAATTGGAGAATATGCAGGAAGCAACGCGCATTGGTGCTGAGGGAGGATATATGGCTCCGGAGCAAAATCGAGGTCAACCTTGCCCTCAGTCGGACATTTATGCTGTCGGTCCAACGCTGATTTTTTGGCTCACTGGGGAAGTCCCGCTGAAATACTACAGCTGCGTGAATGATGAATTCAGGTTCCATACCGCTAAGATTCCCACTATTACTCCCCAATTAGGTCAGGTTATCGAGCGAGCTTCAGCTCCTAAATTGCGCGATCGCTTCTCTACTGCTGGAGAATTAGCTCGAGCTTTGGCAGATTGCCTTTAGGGATTTAAGTCTAATCTTCATCCCATTGTTCGACCATTAACAATTCCTGGACTGGGTCTTCCATGCTGAAACCAAAGTCCAGTAGTTCTTCTTTCCAATGTGCCCAGCGATCGCCGTAAAGGAAGGCAATTTTCCAAATGGGATCTTCCGGTTTCATGATTTTTGACTTCACAAGTGAAGACACTTTGTGCTGTAGCTTCACCATCGGGTGAGCAACTTGGTTAGCCATACACGCCTATTTTAATCCAATCTCAAATTGTACAAATGCTCTGGGAGCAGAGCTTCCCAACTCCAATGCTTGACTACATATCTAGAGTGTTAAGCGACCGGGAAGCATTCCTCCTAGATATATAACCTATTCAGTCTCATTTGTGCAAGCTTTTTTCTTGAAAAGTACGGAAATTACGAAACTGAACCGCCAAACTCAATCCTGTTATAGATTTCACTGTTTGACAATTCTGGAGGGCGGGTTTGTTAATGCTGACGTTCCAACCCAGAATTTCCCTGTTCAAGCGGTATTATTTTCCAAGTTTTTTAGTTAGTAGGGTGGGCATTGCCCACCACAATATCTATCGCTGTAGTCAGAAGCAACCTCCTAAGTCTCCTGACTAAGTTACAATATTCTGAAAAAACTAGATCCTTTACCCAACTGGTTTTGACCGCACCCGTAGAATCCCTATTCAAGCGGTATTATGTTCCCAGCGCTTTATGAGTAGGAGCTTCCGTAATTGCCCAAGAAAGTTCGACAACTCAAGGCTATGCTCCAGAAAACTGGCTTTTTAAAACGACCGGGTCGGGGAAGTCATACCAAGTGGCTCCATCCACTTTACCCCGGGCATGTAATGTTGTCTGGAAAAGATGGGGATGATGCCAAAGCTTATCAGGAAAAAGAAGTTAAAAAAGCTATTAGAATAGTTACAGAGCAGGAAGGGAAAAAATAGTGAGTAAGCTTTCATATCGAATGGTAATTGACTGGTCCCATGAGGATAAATGTTATTTAGTGCATTTTCCTGATTTTCCCGAACAATTCTATCGAACTCATGGCAATAGTTATGAAGAAGCAGCCAAAAACGGTAAGGAAGTTTTAGAACTTCTACTGGAGGAAGATGGTTCCCCAGTACCGAAGCATGTAATCAAGCATTTCTCTCCTTATAGCTCCCAACCATCAGTTGTCAATAATGCCAGGAAATTATTTAATAGAGAAGCTGAAACCCTCAAACAACTGGGAACCCATCCTCAGATTCCTGAGTTATTGGGTTATTTCTATTTTGAAGAGGAAAACAAATTTTATCTCATTCAAGAATATATAGAAGGTAATACTTTAGAAGAAGAGCTGAAATCAAAACCAAAGTTTTCCGAACCAGAAGCATTAGCTATTTTATCGGAGTTGCTGTCAATTCTCCAGTTCGTACATGAGAAAGGAACTCTTCATGGAGATATTAAACCTAGCAATATTATTCGGCAAAAGAGCGATAATAAATTAGTTTTAATTAATTTTGGGGCAGTAGAAGAAGTTATAAATCAGGGGAACCTAGGTATTAGAATTGGCACCGTTGGCTACATGCCTCCCGAACAAGCTAGAGGAAAACCTAAATCTAATAGCGATATTTATGCAGTAGGCATGGTAGTTATCCAAGCTCTCACGGGAATACATCCAACACAACTACCAGAAGCTCCTCATACTGGAGAAATCATCTGGCGCGATGGAGTAGAACAAATAAATCCAAATTTAGCAGCAGTTTTAGATAAAATGGTCTCTCAGGATTGCAAACAGCGTTATCAGTCGGTACAAGAAGTTGTCGCTGCACTTGAACTTTTAATCTCGCCATCAATAAGATTAAAATACGAAATTATTAATGACAAGACTATCGATAGGTGTGTAAGTCATAGTAATATCAAATCTAAAAATGTTTGCTACAAATAGGGTTTATCCCCCTAAATCCCCCTTTTTAAGGGGGACTTTTAACATAGAAGTGTTGCTTTATCTGTAAGAGTTGATTCTATTGTAGTTGATTCTATTGTAGGTTGGGTTGAGGTCACGAAACCCTTCGGCTACGCTCAGGGCAACGCCCAACAAGCCACAAAAATCGATTGTTTCCTGGTTTCTTCAATAAAGCTATCAGTTTGATATATCATGGCAAATCAGCGAAGGCGATCACATTAATCAGCAAGCCCTATCTAGCAACATTACATATAGTCCTTTAACTCTTCCAGTTTTATTGTAGGTTGGGTTGAGGTCACGAAACCCAACAAGCCATATTTAGGGTAAATTTGAAATTTAAATAGTAAATAACAATACAAAAATGTATAATTTAATCAAAGAATTGTATCTTTATAACCATATCCTCTGAATTGGATAAGCATCAAATGCAGTATCTCGACTGAGAATTGTCAAACAGTTATTAACTGGTTAGTTTCCCAGTATCGCATCGGCGAGAAGAAAAAGGAAAACATCCCGCGATCGCAATTGCAAAACCAACTAATTTTAACCACCTCCCATAAGTAAATCCTTGTTGCTATAATGATTATAACTCGCGTCTTGGGACAAAATAACAGAAAAAAGATATTGTTTTTCTGACTGGGAAACGCTATAATATGATATATTGTTGTTTACCAACTTCAATTAACCATCAGCAAGAAGTAGCCAGATTAATAAAAACTGATTTTTTGGGTTGGAAATGGATAAAGAATTGGTTGAAAATATAATAGATCGCGTTAAAGGCTATATCGGAGTCATCAAGTTTATCGAAGGTGGTGAATTAAAGAAAATTCTTTCTACCATTGGAGATGTGGAATTTGAGGCAGCAAAAGATACTCTTAGCCAATTAGACAGAGCTGTTAATAAAAGAGAACAAATTCTTGCTACAATCAAACATTTACAAACAGCTCACACATCTTTTCAAAAATTACACAGTCCTAATTCAGCCATTCATACTGGTTCATTAAACGTTTTTTCTATGTTGAATGCCTGTTATCATGACCATATAACATGTGCTTTCTTAGCAGTTTGCTATGTATATTTGGGAGAATTTGATCTAGCAAAAAAATTTATTGAACGAAGCCGCATTGCTAAAGAAAGATATTGGTATTTATTTGGAGAAAGACAAAATCAAAGTGATGAATTGAAAGGATTTGCATTTGGTTGTGTGCATGTGTTATTGTCAATTTCCAATCCAACTGCTTGGCCTGACTGGTTTGAGGCAATGAAAAATTCAGAATTTATTCGTGATTTTCAGTTAGAACAAATGTTTGAGAATATAAACAGGGTAGAACATTGAACTATAAACTAACTGATTTTCTTTTTGCTATTCTGGGCCAAAACTATATCCTAATCTAGGGATAAAATCTTATTCTTAGAAACTTTATTGTGGAATAGATTGCAGCCAAGAAACCGGGTTTCTAATATGAATTACGAAAATATTTGCTATAAATAGCTATCAGTAGGGTGCGTTCGTAACGCACCAGTTTCTAATATATCGATAGAGTAGCTCAGGAAAATCATCCCGGTAGATTCGCCAATTTTTCTAATTGCCGAAACACCAGTTTCTAATCTATCGATAGAGTAGCATCAGAAAATCATCCTGGTAGATTCCCTAACTTTTCTAATTGCCAAAACACCAGTTTCTAATCTATCGATAGAGTAGCTCAGGAAAATCATCCGCTAGATTCCCTAACTTTCTCTAAGCCAAAACACCAGTTTCTAGTCTATCGATAGAGTAGCATCAGAAAATCATCCGCTAGATTCCCTAACTTTTCTAATTGCCGAAACACCAGTTTATAATCTATCGATAGAGTAGCATCAGAAAATCATTCGGTAGATTCGCCAATTTTTATTTCAGATCAACTCATGGCGAGGCATTTCCGAAAACTATAGCGCTTCGCTCCTAAAGTGTCGTTACATGCTACGTTTTTATACAAAGGTGCTGCATCTGCTGCATTAGTATAAAGGGAAAGAGGCATTTTTCTGCACGAACTCTTAATTGTTAATTGTTCATTGTTCATTGTTCATTGCTATAGTTTTTTCAGAATATTGTAACTGCTGGGAGATGGTGAGGTGGGCAATGCCCACCCTACTAAAAAACTTCTAAGTTAAAAGTCCCCCTTTGATAAGGGGGATTTAGGGGGATAAGCCAAACTACTCGGTAACTACAGTTAATTCATTCTTCACCGAAGAACCCAACAACAAACCATATTCAATCCCCTCCACCACAGCTTGATAAGAAGCATCCAAAATATTAGTAGAAACCCCCAAAGTAGTCCAACGTTGCTCCCCGTTACTAGACTCCACCAATACGCGAGTTTTTGCCGAAGTACCCGCAGCACTATCCAGAATCCGCACTTTATAATCAGTGAGATGAAAAGCTGCAATTTCCGGATAAAACTTAACCAAAGCCTTACGCAATGCTTTATCCAAGGCAGCAACTGGTCCTTCCCCTTCAGCAACCTCTAAAATATCTTCCCCATTAACTCCTACTTTAATAGTTGCCAAGGCATTAGTATAAGGCAGGCCGTTACCTTGGAGAAAATCGCAGTGAACTTGAAAGCCTTGCAATTGAAACATTTGCTTCCTATTTCCCAAAGCAGAATGCATCAGTAACTCAAAACTTGCTTCTGCGGCTTCAAATTGATACCCTTGATGTTCCAATTCTTTTAACCTTTGAAGAATCTCTCGACAAGCAGGATCTTCTTTGCGCAACTCAATGCCAAAACTGCGAGCCTTAGCTAACACGTTACTCAATCCGGACTGTTCGGAAATGAGAATCCGACGCTGGTTACCGATCGCCTCTGGTTTGACATGTTCGTAGGTAAGAGGATTCCGCTCCACAGCAGAAACGTGAATCCCTCCTTTGTGAGCGAAAGCGCAACTTCCCACAAAAGGAGCGCGGCGATCGGGAGCTAGATTAACTATTTCGCTAACTAAACGACTGGTGCGAGTTAACTCTGCAAGGTCTTTTTCCTCAAGACAGTCATAACCCATTTTGAGTTGTAGATTGGGAATCACGGTACAAAGATTGGCATTGCCGCAACGTTCCCCATAGCCGTCCATAGTCCCCTGTACCATAGTCGCCCCTTCTCTCACTGCAGCCAGGCTATTAGCCACAGCAGTGCCGGAATCGTTGTGGGTATGAATCCCCAGTTTGGGACTGTCTGACCCAGATTCTCCCAACTCGGGAAAAGCTTTAATAACTGCCCCAACAATTTCAGTGACTTCGTGGGGCAGAGTACCCCCATTAGTATCGCACAAAACCAGCCATTCTGCCCCTGCATCCAAAGCCGCCTTGAGAGTGGACAGAGCATAATCCCCATTCTGCTTGTAACCGTCAAACCAATGTTCTGCATCGTAAATAACCCTTCTACCCTGACTGCGCAGATACTCGATGGTATCCCCAATCATGGCTAAGTTTTCCTCCAAGCTGGTCTTCAGACCTTCCGTAACGTGCAGGTCCCAAGATTTGCCAAAAATTGTAATCCAGCGAGTACCGGCGGCTAAGAGCGCTTGTAACATCCGATCTTCTGCTGCAGCTTTGTTGGGGCGACGGGTGGAGCAAAAAGCCACAATTTCTGCTTGGCTGAGAGGTTCTTCTTTAAGCTGCCAAAAGAATTGTACGTCCTTGGGATTGGCTCCCGGCCATCCCCCTTCAATAAAAGGAATGCCCATAGCATCCAGTTGGTGGGCGATGCGCAGTTTATCCCCTACGGAGAGGGAAATCCCATCAGCTTGAGCCCCATCTCTGAGGGTAGTATCGTAAATCCAGATTTGCTTTGAAGTCTGATCCATGATTGCTCTTGTTTTAACTGTTAATAAGTGTTAAGTTAGATTAACTATAGGAAAAAAAATTGCTCTAGGAGACCCCTATGCCAGAGGTAATGGCTCAAGGAAAAACTATTAGCTGCCACAAGGGAGTCAATCTCCGCAAATTACTATTAAAGCACGAAATTGACTTGTATAACGGTAATGCTAAAATAATCAATTGTAGAGGTATTGGTAGTTGCGGCACTTGTGCGGTGGAAATAGAAGGGGAAGTATCGCCTCCTAACTGGAAGGATAAAACAAGACTAAGTCTTCCGCCTCATTCTCTGGAAAAAAATCGCCGTTTAGCCTGTCAAACGAAAGTGTTAGGAGACATTAAAGTCAAAAAATATGATGGCTTTTGGGGTCAAGGAGATATTTTTATTTGGAAAGATAATGAATAATCAAACAACAAACTATGATTGAGTCTGATTGAATGAATACTATGATTGACAAACAACCAACAACAAATAACAAACAACCAACAACAAATAACAAACAACCAACAACCAACACTTCGGCTACCCTTCGACTACGCTCAGGGCAAGCGCTCAGTGCAGGCAACAAATCTTTATTTTTCATTTCCCCTATTATTCGCGTTACCCTGTTGAGTTTATATGTAGCTTTAACTATTCCCCTCCCTTTCCTTGCCACGGCTACTGCCGCACCCATATCGCCAAAATTAATCTGGTTAGGGATTGTTCTTGGTGCAGTAATGCTCTACGCTGCCTTAAGCGAAAGAGTAATTTTAGATGAAGAGAAAATACAAGTAGCTTATCCCCAGTGGGTTCCTTCATTTTTTCGCAAGGGATGGTATTTAGCTTGGACGGAAATTAAAGATTTGAAATTACGAACTACAGGACAAGGAGGACTAATTTATTATTTCCTTACTCATCAGGGAGATAGAGCGTATTTATTGCCTATGCGGGTAGCTGGATTTGCTAGAATGGTAAAGTTAGTGGAAGAAAAGACCAAAATCGATACTACCGATATTCGTCCTCTTGCTCAACCTTGGATGTATTTAATTTTATTCGCTTGTACTGTATTGTTATTATTGGTCGATGTTTGGACTATTACTACTGCAGTAACTATTCAATAAACAATGAACAATGAACAATAAACAATAAACAATGAACAATGAACAATGAACAATAAACAATAAACAATGAACAATGAACAAATAACTCAAAAAAATATCTTTATTCATCTGCGTTCATCTGCGTCCATCTGCGGTTCAAATAACTCTCCTATTTTAGAACTAAAACAAGTCAGTCTATCAGCTCCCATAGGTTCTAGTTATTTGCTGCAAGATATTTCTTTTTCTTTACAGAAAGGCGATCGCCTTGCCATAATTGGTTCATCTGGTGCTGGCAAAACCTCCCTATTGAGACTATTAAATCGACTTAGCACCCCTTCTACAGGCAAAATTTACTTTAATAATCACAATATTAGTGAAATTCCAGTTATTTCCCTACGGCAACAAATTGTCTTAGTTCACCAAGAAACAAAACTATTGGCAATGACTGTCAAAGAAGCATTAGCCTATCCTTTAGTTTTGCAGAACTTATCGAAAGGAGAAATTAGAGAAAGGGTTTTAACTTGGAGCGAGAAACTACGAATACCTGAAGATTGGTTAGAGCGCAACGAACTAGAATTATCTGGGGGACAAAAACAATTAGTGGCTATGGTCCGCGCTTTGGCAATGGAACCGAAAGTGTTATTATTAGATGAACCTACATCAGCTTTAGATCTCGGTCGCGCTAACCACCTTTTGGGAGTTCTCGGGGAGTTAGCTAATAATACAGAAATGACCATTATAATGGTCAATCACCAATTAGAACTAGCCCAGCAGTTTGCTAACCGGATCTTATATTTAGAATCGGGAAAATTACTAGAAGATAGTTTTGTGGAGAAAGTAGATTGGGAAAAATTGCGCCAGAATTTAATTGAAGCGGAAACTCGAATTACTCAAGAATGGGCTTGATAGTGGATAGTTGATAGTTGATAGTGGATAGTTGATAGTTATTATATATTATATAATTGATTTATTGCTTGCTGCTCATGGCTTTCTGACGGCCAACTGTATCATTTCCATGAGGCTCTATCCTTGATGGAGTTCCCGAAAAAGCTGTCATTTCCCCCTTCAAAATACTAGAATTAAATTGATAACCCACATTGCGCACAGTTTGAATAATACTAGGTTGTCGGGGATTGATTTCGATTTTTTTGCGTAGAGAAAGAACGTGGGTATCGATAGTACGAGGATTATCAATAGCATCTGGCCATGCGCGACGCAGTAGTTCCGAACGACTAATCGCTGACCCTTGTGCTTGAGCGAGAACGTAGAGTAAACTGAACTCTTGAGGAGTTAAATCTACCATTTCTCCCTTATATTGCACCCGACGCTGGACTAAATCAATTTTTAGATCCCCATAATCCAAAGATAAAGGAGCAGGGTTCACTCGCATTCGTCTTAGTAAGGCTTCAATCCGCGCCATGAACTCCTGCATCCCAAAAGGTTTTTTGAGATAATCGTCTGCCCCAGCCTTCAAACCATTAACAATCTCTTTCTCATTATTGCGAGCAGATAGGATTAAAATCAGCGACTGTTGCTGTTGGTAAAGCCAGCGGCACAATTCAATGCCATCCCCGTCTGGAAGATCGGAATCCAAAATAACTAAGGTGGGTTGGCGATGGTAAAAAGCACTTCTCCCCTGCCCAATAGTAGCTGATTGTCTCACCGAATAACCTGCCTGCTGTAAATGCCAACCCAACAGCGACCTCAGGTGAGGATTGCCCTCGACAATCAAAATGTCAATAGAACGCACCTTAGCCTCATTTTTTTACGAAAGTCCTCTAGATTATACTAGCAAAAGAATTGTTAAGATTTTGTAACAATCGCTACTCTCTAGGGGGAAATCATCATGAAAAATTGTCAATTATACTTATCAAAAGCGGTTAAAATAAAGTGAAAAGACAAAAAAGTTTATTTATTGTCACAATAAGCCATTCCACTATTAAAGACGCGCTCAATTTTTAGATCATGCTTCAAGATAGCCAATCGATTCGGTTTTACCAAAAACTCACTGATGCTATGGTGGACTTATGGCGTAGGGGTTATAGTTTTGATGAATTGCGTTTGTACGTTGACGGTTATATAGCTTGTTTACGTCATAGCAAGACTTTAGAAACTTATTCAATCCACCGTTTAGAGGAAGAAGCTTTCCGTTTTCTGCGGGATCCCTCTAATTTTGAATTGGCAATGCCCCAAGTTCAAAATAACTTTTATTAGACGTAAATTAATAGTGGTGCAGGCAATTAGCCGAAAAATATATTACACAGGCGAATTGCCTGTGTCCACAATCTTTTAAGAAGCGAGGGCGACTTCTACCATTTCCTGCAATTCGTTATTTTGATACAGCTCGATCGCAATATCCGAACCGCCAACAAATTCCCCATTAATATATATTTGAGGAATAGTGGGCCAGTTAGAATATTCTTTAATTCCCTGACGCAGTTCGTAGTCTTCTAAAATATCGACTGTCTCGTAGCTCACTCCCAAACTATTAAAAATTTGAACCACGTTGTTGGAAAAACCGCATTGAGGCATCAACTTAGATCCCTTCATAAAAACCAAAATTTTGTGCTGTTTGACGAGATTGTCAATTTTTTCTTTCAGTTCTGGTGTCATCTTGATTTCTCCCAAGGATTTAATAAGATTATTTTAAACAGATTGACTGGCGGCGAGCCATGTTTCAGGAGTATAAGTTTTCAAAGCCAAAGCGTGAATTGCTTCACTAGCAAGGGCTTCCGAGAGTGCGCCATAAACCAGCTGGTGCTGCTTCACTAATGTTCGCCCTTCAAACTCAGAAGAAACCACAATTGCCTCCAGATGATCGCCCCCACCAGTCAAGTCGTTCACTGTCACCCGAGCATCTGGTAGTTTGGCTCGTATCATTGTTTCTACTTGGTCGAGATTAATCATGGAAAACTCCTATTTTCTGGATTGCCAATTTCTAGTTTGTTTATCTATTATGCTGGGTGGTAGCCTACGTAGGGCTAACCTACTCTGAAAAAGCACCAGAGAAAGGTGCATCCACGAAACCCATTTCCAAAAGCTGCTGATAGCATTTCTGACCTAATTCGCTGGTAGGATTTTGGGATTCAATCACTTGAACCAGTAAAGGAACTGCCAGTTCCGGCTGATTGTTGGCTCGATATACTAAGGCTAACTGATAAGTCACTTCATCGCGCATTTGAGCGCTCTGCAAAGCTTTACCTCTTTGTTCCTCGAAAATACGGTTTTCAATTCCGGAAAAACTATTGGACAGCTTGAGATAAAAATTAGACAACTGGTTATAAATTTTCCGAGCATCATCTAGTTTATTGACTGCCAGTTCGTATTCCTGATTGTCGATGGCCTCTTGTGCTTCGTCCATCAGCCTTTTTCCCCCCTGAAAACTCAGCAGGCTATCGGAGTGAGTCAGGGAACGGAAATCATTATCTTGAATCTGTTGGCTCTCTTCTGAGCCAAGAGAAGTATTCTCTTGGGCCAGTAGAGGCGAGATAGTGATGCCCATGGAGACTAAGGACAAGGATAATAGGTAAAGCCAACGTTTGCTAGGAATTGTTGGAAGTAGCATGGAAATTCTTCTAAACATTCGCTGTTGATTAAAAATACTCTACGCTCGAATGAATATAACATTTCCTTTTTGATTTCGTTTTAGTAAGGGATTGTGGCGATCGGCCTGGGGATTGAGCTAACCATATATCTATATAGTGATGTAGTGTTTTTGTCTACTGTGATCGCTACGGTTCTTGCGTAAGTCCTGATAAATTGAGTTAATTAGCCGAAACCATTGATTTGGATCTAGAATAAATTTGTTTGTTCTTAAAAAAGAGTTCTGAAATGCAAACGAAAGATTATCCTTTTGCTAGATCCCTCATTACCGACGATGGAGGCCAAGTTCAGCAAGTTGTCTTAGATTTTCAAGATTATCAACACCTGATTGAATTATTTGAGGACGAAGGTTTGTACAACGTGATGCAAGAGACTAGACATGAAGAAAGTTTGAGTTTAGAGGAAGCCTTAATTGAACTGGAAAAACTATGAAAGTTTGTTACAAAAAAAGGTTTTTAAAAGATATTAAGGCACTAAAAAGCACTTCTGTATTTTCAAAGGTTTGTAAACTTGTCTTTGAAGAAATTCCTGGTTATCAGAGTTTTGACCAATTACCTGAATGCAAAAAGTTGAAGGTAGATGACAATGCTTATCGAATTAGGATTGGGGATTATCGAATTGGCTTTTTCTTTGAGGATGGAGTGATTTTTTTCAGTCGAGTCCTCCATCGTAGTGAAATTTACCGTGTTTTTCCACCTAAGTAGGGTTTGCTGAAAAAGTCTATAGTGCTTTGGAGGGAAAGAGGGAAGAGGGAAGAGGGAATAGAGACGACCCTTCGGGTCTGAACTGAATTCGCAAGTGCAAGGATTTTGAACTAGAGTAAACAATTTAATTGCACTTGTTTTACTTTCAAAAGCTTGAAACCTTTATCTGGTTTGACTTATACTGTTCTTCAGCAGACCCTAAGTAAAAAAAGGATAATAGCTAAAGCCAACGTTTGCTAGGAATTGTTGGAAGTAGCATGG
>JH610868.1 GCA_000252485.1 Prochloron didemni P4-Papua_New_Guinea
CTTATTACCAACACCAACAAAAGCAAAATTACCCCCACCACCTTTACCACCACCACGGGAGGAAAACTCCTCAAGCTCATCAATAGTCCTACCAGCGCTACCCAGAAGCTCAGAAGCAGCACCACCAAAAGAGAGAGTAGCCCCAATACCATGACCGATTCCACCAGCATAATCCCCGTCCCGGAAAGCTCTTACAGACCATGGGGTGCGCCGCGAGAGCGGATAAGAGCGGCATCGCCTTCTGGAAGAAAAAACAGAAGAAGGGTACTCTTTTGGCGTTGCATCCCTGCGGGATGATTTACTGTTTTTCTGACCCTGAGTATAAGCATGGGCATTGAGTTGAGCCGGTTTGGGCGAGTTGTAGTTAACGCGCACCCCTGATAGGTCAAAACCAGACAGACTTTCTATTCCTTCCTTGAGGCTATCTGGCAACCCTGTCTTGTTTTCAGCTTTCTTTTCTTCCTCCTGCCGCTGGACTGGGGTTTCGCCATCCCTTTGGGCTAATGCCTGCAATGGGGAAGGATTAGCAGAGTAATTGCTTACTGGTATCTGCATCAAGTCCAGTTTCATGCCTGAGCGATCGCCTGCTGTAGTTCTGTTTGAGGTGTCAAAGTTTTAGCCGGTTGCGATCACACTGCACTCCGTTGCAGTATCCAGTTATCGTCGTCCTTCTGGGAGGACTCGTTACTTCTGGAAAATCATATTGACGAGTCATCTTTCTCCTTTCCTCTCTAGCTACAAAGAACTGGATATTATTTAGTTAGTTCTCTATAAATGGATTGAGCCACCATCTTTCCTAGGAGCTCGGGACTAGTTTTCCCCTTTAATTCCAGATCGACTTGCATACTTGGTATCCTAGCACCTTTTTGGAGATTATGGGGCAAGGTATTTTCTGCTAACAGTCGGGCTAATTCAGCTTCCAGAGCAGCTTGGAACACTCGACGCATACTGCGGGGCAGGTCAACATCCCCGATTACTATCTGATTTATTCTCAGACGTATATTCATTTTCATCCAGAAATGCTAACCGCTAACTACCGAAAATCAGCCTCATTACTAGCTTGTCCAGCTTCTTAAACTCCATCCGCGCCGCTGTCAACACAAATTCCATCGTCACCGATTTGCCCGCTTCCGCCGCCATAAACGCCGCGTTCAAGGCAATACTATGTACATTCCCTCCGGTAAAATTAAACCGACTCAACCGCTCCCAGTCCAGCTCCTCTCTGGGTGTCTCTTTTGGAAACACCTTCTGCCAGATTTTGGCCCGTTCCGCCACCCTAGGAAAGGGAAAGTTGACAATAAACCGCAAACGGCGCTGGAACGCCTGGTCTAGAGAACTTTTCTTATTGGTTGCCAGAATGGCCAAACCGCGATAAGCTTCCAGACGCTGCAATAAATAGTTTATCTCAATATTGGCATATCGATCGTGGGAATCTTTCACGAATGATCGCTTGCCAAACAAAGCATCCGCTTCATCAAAAAACAGAATCGCCCCGCCATCTT
>JH610869.1 GCA_000252485.1 Prochloron didemni P4-Papua_New_Guinea
AGAGTCTCTAATTTGGGACGGGTTATTTCCAGACAACTAGCCCACAGTTGCTTGAACAAGGAGTCATCCTCCTGTTCAACCTTCACCTCTTGTCTACACTCTACAGATTGGCCATCACGGCGCGACACTTTCCAGACAACTTTCTCAATTTCGGCAACATTTAAATTAAACTGCCCTACCAAGCGCATGACCAGGTCGCGATTTGCAGTCCCCAAAGCCCTCTCCCAGGCTTGTATTTGTTCTCCCGATGTCGGTTTGGCAATATCCCAGCTCCAGCTTTCCCCTTCTAAAGCAGAGGTTTTGTCGTAGATGTCGATAAAAAAGAAGCCATTCCCCCGGGCCAAAAAACGATAGAAGGCTGCCATTTGCCCCTGAGTGATATAATCTTCGCAAGACTGCACATCTAAATAAAGGGCCACCCGCTCCAGCAGACTTTCCCGCTCCCACAACCGAGCGATGGTTTCCAAGACCTGACTCTCCGTTGGCAGTAGGGCGATGGGCAACCTATACAGTTCCAGGCTCAAACGCTGGCAAACCTGCCAGGCCACTAGTTGCTTGCTCGCTGTATCCCCTCCCAACAGTTCCATCGCTTGCGGATAGAGAGCATCTGCGTCATTCTGGAACTGGTGAATTATTCCTTCCACTGCTTCTTGTTGAGAAGGTGGTAGAATATTTTCCGGTTGGGTATCGTTGTTTTCCGGTTTCTTCCAGGGCAAGACCAGTTTGGCTAGGCGATCGTCTAAGTAGTTTAACCCCTTGATATAATTGACAATTTTTTCATCGGCCCGTAGCGGACTGGTTATCAAGGGATCCACCCCAGATTGAAGAATTTCAATTAGTCGCCAATAGCGCAGGGGTCCTTCAGGAGAAACCAGATCCCAA
>JH610870.1 GCA_000252485.1 Prochloron didemni P4-Papua_New_Guinea
AGGGGGGAGCCTGGAAAGTCCCCCTTTTTAAGGGGGATTTAGGGGGATCGTCTTTGTCTATTATCTGTAGCACTCTTTTTCGTATTTGATATTATTTTAGATATAGGAGATTTCTATGCTCGACAAACGGATTCCAAATATCATCTTCCATCTTTATTCACCAGTATACATGAGAGAACTTACGGAAAAGATAATGTTTAGTTGTTTTTAATCTAACCAACAGCACGGGTTATTGTGTTGGGTTTCGCTATCGCTCAACCCAACCTACAATTGTTTATAACTATGATTGAAAACAGCAGCCAACAACAAACTATGATATCATGAATACTATGATTGAAAACAGCAGCCAAAATTCATAAATAACAAACAACAAACAACGCTTGTTGGGTTTCGTTACCTCAACCCAACCTACGTAGCTATTCTTAAATTTTGAATTTTGAATTTTGAATTTTGAATTCGACGGAAGGAGCTATCAACTGTCAACTGTTATATCTCTATTTCCTGAGCGAACAAACTTTGAAGACGCTCTACTTGAGAACCTACCTTATAAAGTAAATCTCCTTTCCCCAATAAATAAGCTGCTTCGGTTCGGTCTAAGATAATTTTAGAATCTGCTTCGCTGGCAGTACGCAAAGCAATTTTTACTGGCAAGTTAGAACGAATTACAGGAGTAACAACTTTCGCTTCTGGACGCTGAGTGGCGATAATTAAATGGATTCCGGCAGCTCTGGCCATGGCTCCCAATCTTTTTATATAAAGTTCTAAAAATTTGCTAATTTCTTTATCTGCCATGAAATCTGCATATTCGTCAAAGATACAAACTATGCGAGGTAAAATTGCTGTCTTTTGCTGGTTGTAACTGCCTAAATCAGAACATCTGGCTAGTTCAAATAACTGGTAGCGTCGCTCCATTTCTCCTACTAGTTCTTCCATTAGTTCTAGGGCGCGATCGCTCTCCTTCACCACCTTCGCCAACAACCAAGGCATGGGCTCAAATTCTGGGAAAGTTACCCGCTTGGGGTCTACTAAAGCAATGCGTAACTGTTGAGGAGAATGGCGATAGATTAAACTGAGCAAGAGACTGCGGAGAAATTCGCTTTTCCCGCTGCCAGTAGTTCCCCCAATTAAAAAGTGACAAGTATTAGAATCTGCTAAATCTGCTTCTACTAACTCCCCATTTAAATTAATGCCAATGGCAATTTTCATTGGTGCGTCATTTGCTGTTTGCGACTTTTGTAAATAACTGTCAAAAGCAGCAACTTCCCGATGTTCTCGGGGTAAATCTACACTCACGTATCCTGCTTGTACGGAAATTAGGGGGGGGACTGACTAGACCTAATTGTACCTGGAGGTCGGCAGCTCTATTGAGGATCGAAACTACTTTCACCCCTCGATGAGGTTTGAGTTTGACTCTAGTAAATGCAGAACCAACCGCAGTTCCTAAGTAATCTACTCCGATATTAAAAGATTTGAGCGTGTCTATTAGTTCTGTTGTTAGTTGCCTGCACTGAGCGGAGCCGAAGTGTTGGTTGTTTGTTGCCTGCACTGAGCGTAGTCGAAGTGTTGGTTGTTGGTTGTTTGGTTGTTGGTTGCCTGCACTGAGCGTAGTCGAAGTGTTGGTTGTTGGTTGTTGGTTCTTTGTTCTTAGTTGTTGGTTGCCTGCACTGAGCGCTTGCCCTGCACTTCGACTACGCTCAGTGACCGCGAGTCGAAGGGTAGCCGAAGTGTTGGTTGTTTGTTCTCTGTTCTTATTCTCTTCTTTGGTCTCAAAGAAAGTTTGGCACTTTTCTTGCTGGGGACATATAGCACAAAGATGAGATTGAGTAGTTGCAGGTGGAGCAGTAGTTTTATCTCCGGAACTCCAATTTAACCATTGTAGCATTTGCTGCAACTTGTGGGGAATTAATTGATGAACCGTTTCTTCTAATTCTTCCCAAGAATAATAATACTCTTTAAATTCGGGCAATACGCTATAAACCGCCGAATCCACTGCTGCAATCTTCTTGTTTTCCTTCACCATGTAGCTGTAAAGAGCTACTTGAGCTAATTGTGCGGAGGGATCTACTGGTACGTAGGTTTTGTATTCCACTACACAGTGACGCTGGCGCTGAAAATCTAGAATTAAACTATCCAAAATACCCACAACCCATTGTTTACTACCGTCAGGTAAAGTAAATTGATGTTGCAGCTTGTATTCTGAGGCAATAAAGGTTTTTTCCATTAACTGTTCCGCAGAACAATAAGGTCGATTGCTGGCTAATAATCTAGCCCAACGAGTAATTAATCCCCTCAATCCCTGCCAAAGTTGATAGAGTATCTCAGCTTTACTAGGAGTTTTGGCTATTTCTGTTTGTAAATAAGGAAAAAATGCTAATTCGTAGAACAATGCTTGCATTTTTTCTTCCAGTTCTGTCACCTCTAAAGATTTAGAAGCTAATAAAGTCTTAAACTGAGGTTCTTGGGCGGCAATTTCCAGCAACTGACGGGATAAGTGATGAAAAGTCTTGCCTAAACCGGAAGGTCTGTCCTTGGGAATAAATAAGGTTTTGCCACCAAAACGATGTGCTAAATAAAAGAGACGAGGACATTGAAAAGCAAGCTGAATGTCAGTAACGCTCCAATTAGTTTGATTGGTTTGATTGGTTTGATTAGTTGGATTGCTTCGATTACTCTGGTCGCTGGGATTAGTTTGATTAGTTGGATTGCTGGGATTAGTTGGATCGCTTAGATTAGTTGGATGATATTTTTTCATCGATTTTGATTTTACTGAGAAACCTGTTAGTTCTAAAAGACGATGATGGACTGCAGCCAAATAGACCACATCCATTTTGCAATAATTCAGTTGTTTTTTACTTAAAGGTCTTTTTCCCCAATCACTAGTTTGTTCTTCTGTATCTACATTATTAAAGTTACACAGTTGTACGGCCAAGGTTTTCAATTTCCGGTTAGCTGTACCTAAGCGAGATAAAGGTATTTGTTTCGCTATTTTCAGGGTACAAGTTACATTTCTTGCTCGTTGCTGACCTAAATATCTCAAATCAAAAGCAGCATTGTGAAATACCTTTTCTATTCTAGGGTTTACCATGATTTGACTAAGGAAATTTTCCACCAAATCTGGTTTATTCAAAACATCTAATATGTAAGCATTTTCCCCGGTTACATCCGTTCCTACTTCTAAGACTTGAATCAGAGATAATCTAGGATTAGGAGTATACCAGTCTGCCACTTCCGTATCCAACCAAAGGATAGAAGAAGTAGTTAGTTTCTCTATAATAGAATAGATGTCTTTTTTCTCTCTCAAATAATTCATCTTCCCTTGATTTCCTCTTAAAACACTATAATAAGGTGAAATTTAACTTTCAATCCAGTCAATTTTTGTTCTTAGATTCCATAGGTAACTCTCTCGGTGGGCAGTGCCGCACCCTACAATTATATAATAAACTCGACTCTCTATCGGGAAACTATCCCCCTAAATCCCCCTTATCAAAGGGGGACTTCCAATATAAAACTTCTAACGGGACTGCAAATAACAAAAAACGCATTATTCTATCTGTAGCATTTTTTTTCAAATTTCATATTATATACCGGCCTATGAAAGTGTTTAGTATTGAGTAAGAGCAACCGCAAGGTTGCTGTATAACTATCCACTATCAACTATCCACTATCCACTATCCACTATCCACTATCAACTATCCACTATCCACTATCCACTATCCACTATCAACTATCCACTATCCACTATCCACTATCCACTATCAACGGGGAACCCAACTAACCAATTTTTCCTCCAATTTTGCTTGCGGATTTATAATCGAAACAAGTTTAGCTTCAGCCAAATCTTTAATTGCTTTGTCCACAACCATTGCTTGAGTTACCCCAGGAAACTGTTTGGTGCAATTGGTAATCACAACCTGAACGGAAATAAACTTCTGAGTTTCTACTAGATTCAGTATAAAATCATTCAATTCTGAGAATGGTAATTTTTCTTTTTCCCTTCTTCCTCTTTTTTTTCTATCTTTTGTAGCTTGTCTATCTTCTCTACCTTGTCTACCTCCTCTACCTTCTCTACCTCCTCTACCTTCTCCTCATTATTAGCAATCACTAAACCTAAATCCAGCAATAAACTACATCTTGCTAAAATCTTAGCTTCCCGAGTTAATTGTTCTAGTTCCTCCAAACTAGGAGTCTGACTCCCCACCACTAAATCTCCAGCTATGGCATCATTAGCCAAAGCTTGATAAGTACGCAAATAGGAAACCGAATCTAACTCTGGAATAAGATGCCGGTTCTTCTCACCAGTAAAAACTTGCTGGAACAGTTGATAGCCTTTATTATTCTCATTGCCTAAATTTTCGGCTCTAATCAGGACAAAACCATGGCAAAGATTTTGCTCTAAAGCTTTTTGACAAGCTTTCATCAGGTAGAACAAACCTCTCAAGTTAGGTTCTTCATACCAAATAATGCCCATGTTTTGCTTTGTACCCGGTAGTTGACAACTAAAGGAATGACTGCTATAACTTTTACTGGCTAAAAGCTTATTTTTAATTATCTCAATTCCCAAAGCCTTAAGAGCTTGCTTCAGCATCTCTACCAATTCTACTGAAGAAAATTTACGAATTCGCTCAATTTTAGCTTGATTTTGATTAAACTCCTGTTGCCAAAGTAGTTTAAAACTAGCTAAACTGCTGTCAGATTGTTCTTCGTATGCGTCCCCTAGTTTATATTTGAAGAATAGTTCTTTGCCCAAAATAAGGGAATTGCGAAGATTCACTTTTCCCCCAGGATAGCGTTTCTCTAAGATTAGCCCATCTAAAGGAGCAATAGGAGATTCAGGTTTAGGTTGTGCTTGACAGTGGAGAGGATGGAGTCGCAGAGACCAAAGTGCTTTAACTTGTTCCCAGGTAATATTATTTTTTAAATCGATAAATTTACATACTCGGGCTAAGTCTGATTGGGGGATAGTTCCTTTATAACTACTCCAAATATTGCGCACGATGGAAATCAAAACCACAAAGTTTTTCACATTGTCATTGTAGAAGCTCGTATTTAGATCGAAATAAGGACTGAGGGAAAGATAATTATCTGCCAGTCGCGGACCTGTTTCTACCTGGTCGAAACAGAGAACGATAGGTTTGGTATCTGCGGCAATTCTGCCAAAATTACTAATAATACCCTTGGCTGCTATTTCGCTGTCAATAACGCTGCTAACTTTCAATGGTTTAAGCTGTTTTTGATCTAAATTTTCTCCTCGCAACCAGTCACAGGCGTAAACAAACAACTCGGGATTGGTGAGTTGATAGAGGATATTAAAAAAATCATTGGCTTGGTAAATCCCCGTGGGATAGGTGCTGCGAAAGTTGAGCATGAACAGTCCCCTTTCTCCCAACATTCTCTTCATCAAACCGCGATTGCGAAAAGCAGACAAACCTTTTAACCAAAGCAACAACTGAGAGTCTGTTTCTCCTTCTGGGACGTGCATCAAACTATCCACTAGTTGACGGAGAGTATGCCGCCAAATATAATCGCTGCTAGCACAAGAACCAATATAGGCAAAAAAGGCTTTGGAGTTAAAAGTTTTCTTCAGTCGAGCTAGTAAATAACTTTTGCCGCAACCGCTATCTCCTTGGAGCAAAATACTGCGAGTATAATTGTCCTGAATCACCAAATCTAAGACTGTCTCTATCTCTTCAATCGCTTCTTGGTGAATAGAATTTACAGTAGATGATGCTGCCCCTATATCGCTATTCCAAAAATTTCCTGTTATAAAGGTAACTGGGTCGAAGGGATTTGCTGCTCCTTGGATTATTTGGTCTAGACTCGCCATATTTTGTTTACCCACCTTATTAATATCTTATTAATTGACCATCAGGAAGAAGAGGGGTGCGCCAGTATCTTGAGCAATACCTGCCTGAATTTGTTCTTTGGTATAATGAATTGTCTCCACTAAAGAACTCAAATCTAATTTATCTGCTTTTTGCAAGCGATAGAGTGCCAAGTCTAACTCTTGCCGAGAGAAAGGAGGTTGCAATTTTTGCCGCAGATGAAAAATAGGCAAGTAATTCTCTGTCCCCAGTTCCCGATCTAAATCCTTAATTAACTGTAAAATCTCCTCATCGGTGGGTTTTTGTCCTACTGGTACTGGTGGGGCAGCGGGGGACTGAGACTGAGAAGCAGTTGGAGAAGATTGCCGCAAGAAACTAAGGTAATTAGTGAGTAAATCCAAACTAATTACTGGATGAGTTCCTTTGGCCACAAACTCTTCCCGCAAATAAGTCAGCCCCTCCTCCGTGAGCCAAACTTCTGCCTTCTGACGCTTCATTTTGGTGGTAATTTCAATTAACCCCTTTTCTGCCAAACCCTGCAAGATTTCATCCCGATCTGCGGACTTGAGGGATTTAATGCTGACTTTACTGGGAGCAATGTGGCTCTTGGCTAGAGCAATTTTCTCTAAAAGCTTTAATTGCTTCCCCCCAATAGGTAATTGCTCCCGATCCATTTCCAGTACCACCTGTCCAGGAGGCAAAATCTTCACCGTGCCAATTTCTTCGCTAAAATTGACAAGGCCGCGATCGCGCAATTGACGACATATTTTCTCTTTCCCTTTAATGTCTTTAAACCCTTTCCCCGTCAAGTGCGATCGATAATTGGGAGTTCCCAACAATCTCAAAACAAATTTTAGTTGCGCTGTTTCCATGTGTTACAGTTCCCAGTTATCCTTGACTGGTGGTGAGTGTATCATAATCTTAGAGGCAAGAGGCAAGAGAGAAGACAAATAGGACTTACGCAAATAATTCTAGAAACCGGGTTTCTGACCTGGATCGAACGGCTCAAATCAAGGTTTTTCGTAGAGAAACCCGGTTTCTGCGTAAGTCCTGACAAAAAAGAAAGAAAAAATCTCCCCCAGTTAGCTTTGCCGCACTTTCCGAGCATAGTCTTGAGAACGAATACGACGAAATACCAGTAAAGCAAATTGCTGCAAACCCAGGGGGAAATAGGATAAAATTAAACCCAAAGTTGCCTTAGAAGAATTGCCCAAAGTATTGAGAGATTGTTGGATTAACTCCCTTCCCTTCAAGGAATCTCCCTGTTCAATTAGTCTGACTCCTAGTATTTGTTGCGTTTCTCCCAGTCTCTTTTCTCGCACTTGTTCTAACCTCTCCGATTCAAACTGGTAACTATTTAAATAGCGCAATTTATCTCGCAAATAAGGAATTGCCCGGTCAATACCTCCTTGTTCTGAGTGAAAGCGATATTCCATCAACAATTCTGGTAAATAATAGGCTTTTTTCCCGGCTAATGCCAACCTCACCAATAAATCGTTATCTTCACAACTTTGCCAATCAGGACGCATAAAATCTACTTCTACTAAAACTTCACGACGAAATAAGGTAGCCCCCACTTGAAAACTTTGCTTGACAAACACTACGGACAATAAATCTTCCACCATTCCCTCTTTTAAGTTCGTTCTTCCCCACTGTTGAGAATTCAATTGGGTTGCCTTGTCATCCCTAATCCCCTCTTCATTAATAATCCAATGGTCGGTTCCCACAAAATCCAATTCTGAGTTAGATTCTAAAATAGCCACAGTTTTGGCAAGGAATTTTGGAGTGAGGCGATCGTCGTCATCAAATTTAATAAAATATGTTCCTGTTGCTGCGTTAAAACCGGAGCGCATGTTATTACTTTTCCCAATATTTTCAGGGTGACGAACGTATTTAATCCGCTTATCTTTATATGCTGCCATGAATTCAACAGTTCCGTCCTGAGAACCATCATCGCAAATAATTAATTCCCAATCTTGATAGGTTTGTGCTAGAACACTTTCAATAGCTTGGGGTAATAAATTAACCCGATTGTAAGTGGGAATGCAAACGCTGATTTTCGCCATTTTCTCTAATACAGATAACAATTAATACCCAATAATTAGCAAGTGAACTTAGCAAATCTTAGGAGATTAAGCAATTTTTTATATTTAGATAAGTTGTTACCGGAATAATCATGAATATCCTCTAAGAAAATAACAGAAAATAGTAAATAAAGCTGAATTCAAAATTGGTCTTGCTTCTTTTGCTATAATATTACTGTTCTGCTCGCGTTCATCTAAACCTCACGGGAGAGAGGCGCCTTCGCCCCGTCTCGAAGAAGCGGGGTGCTGACTATCTAACATGTAACTTAAAAATAGTCTAGTGTAACTAATGAAAATTTTAATGCTCTCGTCCATCTTTCCCTATCCTCCCACTAATGGCAGGATTGAGTTGAGGACGTATCACTTGCTCAAATACCTGGGTTCGCACCACCAAGTCACCCTGGCCACTCAGGTTCCGCCAAACATCTCCGGGCAAGACCTAGAAACCTTGAGGGAGTTAGTAGAGGAGTTGGCAATCTTTCCCCAGGTTAAACCCAACCCCGAAGAAGAAGGACTGTTAGAGACAGCCAAACGCCTAGCAACCTTTATCGGACAAAAAAAACCCCCCAATGTTCTTTCCGGTTACTCTACGGCGATGCAACAATGGGTGGACGAAGCAGTAGGCACGAGGGACTTTGACGCTTTATGCAGCGAACATAGTTGGAGCGAAATTTACGTCAGACCTGAGTGGCGAGAGCAACTGGGAACGGTAATCAACATTCACCGTTCTCTCTACGGGGTTTGCAAGCACCAACTGGAAACGCATACCTCCGATAATAAATTAGGCGATCGCCTCAATCTACCCCTCTTACGGGGCTATGAAGAAGAATATTGCGACAAGTTCCATATCATTGTGGTGATGACGGAAGAAGATCGCAAGACACTCAAGGAACTGAACCCGGAAAATAAAATTGCCGTGATTCCCAACGGAGTAGATTTGAACCTCTTTCCCAAGCGGATTGCCAATACAGGGGGACAGAGAATAGTCTTGACGGGAATGATGGATAATAAAGCCAATATTGATGCAGCCAAGTTCTTCTCTCAAGAAGTATTCCCAGAAATTCTCGCCCGTTACCCGGAAGCCACCTTAGAAATAGTGGGAGGCCGTCCCGTAGAAGAAGTGTCAGCATTGGCAGAACTTCCCAGTATTAACGTTACTGGAGATGTCAAATCCATCACGGAATACTTACACTGGGCTACCGTGTGTGTGATTCCCACCAGACGGGGTTTGGGACTGCAAAACAAAACCCTCGAAGCCATGGCAGCGGGTATCCCAGTGGTAGGGAGCGATCGCGCTTTAGCAGGATTAGCGGTAGATGGAGCTAACGTACCCTTACGAGCCATGAGAGCCAATAATATAGAAGAATATGTATATGCTATCGGTAGATTATTTGCCGAACCCAAACTGAGAGAGAAACTATCGGTAAATGGTCGCGCTCTAATAGAAAAAGAATATACCTGGCAAGATATGTGTCAGCGCTACGAACAAGCTATCCTAGAAACTATTAAGATGTGATTTGTTGTTGGTTGTTGGTTGTTGGTTGCCTGCACTGAGCGTAGTCGAAGTGTTTGTTGCCTGCACTGAGCGTAGTCGAAGTGTTTGTTGCCTGCACTGAGCGTAGTCGAAGTGTTTGTTGTTTGTTGTTTGTTGTTTTTGTTATTCATGAATCAACTGCGCATATCTGGGATTATTTGCACCCATAATCGGGATAATTATTTAGGTGCTGCTATTGATAGCTTGCTGCAACAGGAAAGTGATGACTTTGAGTTTGAGATTGTGGTAGTGGATAATGCCTCCAGCGATCACACTCCAGAAGTAGTGAACCAAAGATTGCAAGACAAGCGTCTGCGATATGTTTACGAACCCACTCTCGGTTTATCCGTCGCTCGCAACCGAGGGGCTAAAGAAACTACAGCTCCTATTATCGCCTATTTAGACGACGATGCGGAGGCCAGTCCCCAATGGTTTGGCCAATTAATTGCCGCTTACGATCATAATCCTAAATTAGCTATAGCGGGAGGAAAAGTAACCCTGATTTGGCCGGAAGGTACTAGCCAACAACCACCCTGGTTATCCGACTCCTTAACAGGCACGTTGGGAGCTTACGATTTAGGGGATAAAATAGTCTATATCCAACAACCAGGACTAACTCCCAGAGGTTTAAACTATTCTATTCGTCGTAGTTTCCTCACCGAAATTGGTGGTTTCGATGCCAGTCTGGGTCGAGTAGGCAAGAACTTGCTCTCCAATGAAGAATTATACATGACAGAACTAGCTTTAAAGCAAGGTTGGCAAGTAGCTTATCTTCCCAATGCTCTCGTGGCTCATAATGTCGCACCGGAAAGAATGAAACCGCAATGGTTTTGGCGACGCAGTTGGTGGCAAGGAGTGAGTGAGGGTTATGGAGAAGAAATAGCTGGTAAAATAGGGATGAGTTATTTATTAAAAGGAGGAGAAAGACTATTGCGAGGTATTTATAAAACTGGGAAATACTTCACCGACCCAGCCCAAAGATTTGAAAATCTCCTCTATGCTTACGGTCAGATTGGTTATTTAACTACCGCAGTTAAAACTATGTTCCAGAACAGGAAAAGGGATGGAAAAGACTCGTAATCTATAGCAATTCCCAATGAACACTTCGGCTACGCTCAGTGCAGGCAATTAAGAGTTCGTGCAGAAAAATGCCCCTTTCGCTTTGTACAAAGGTGATGCAGCTGATGCAGTTCGACGACCCTCTCTGCAAGCAGCACTTTTGTACAAAAACTGTAGCATGTAACGACACTTTACTCGCGAAGCGCTATAGTATTGTGGCACAGGCATCTTGCCTGTGTCCCATCTTGCCTGTGTCCCATCTTGTGATGCAATAAAATATTTTAATTTATCTGTGTTTATCTGTGTTTATCTGTGGTTAAAAATCATTGTTCTAAAACATTGCTAATTCATAGTAGTAGCTGCAATGTGAATAACTGCCAATAAATCCTGCAAATTATGTTGAGTCACAGGAACCAAACAGGGGAAAACGGAAAGATTCTTAACTTGATTGGCAGCCTCAGCAATACTAGCATTCAAAGTAACGAGAGGTAAAGAAGCGAGACTTTCCCATTGGCTTAAACCTTGTAAATAATTGAGCGGTTCTGTCAATCCCTTCCCATCTAATAAAATAACATCAGGATGCCAAACTCGAGCCAGAATCTCTGCCTGTTCCAGAGAATCCACTTCTAAAATACGATGATTAAAACTAGATGCGTAGTTGCTCAAAGCCAGGGCAAATTCAGCATTGAGGGCTAATCCTCCAGGAGGATAAAGATGTAAAATAGTTAAATTCTTAACAGGTATAAGAGATGAGTTAGGCTCAAAACACCGGATAATTCTCTCTAAAGCTTCTGGCTGCACTGGTAAGTTTAAAAAGCCATTAGCTCCATTTTGCAAACCTTGCTGTTTTTCCGCTTCAGTTGCCATGATAATGATAGGAATATTCTTAGTCTGAGCATCTGCTTTCAAGAGAGTCAATACATCCCAACCAGACAGTAAAGGTAAGAGAGGATTGAGTAAAATTAAATAAGGTTGTAACTGACGGGCTTTTTCTACTGCTTCCGTTCCGGTACGAGCGATGGCGATGCCATCTTGCAGAGCCGACGGTTGTCCATTGCCCCGAGAAACCAAATAAGCGGTCAAATTTTCAATATACTCAGGAACAGCTTCTACAATTAAAATCAACCTATCAATGGCAAATTGAGGATTATCTTCCTTGTCAGCTTTGGTTTTAGCATCAGGAGAAGGAGGAAGTAAAATGGTAAATTGACTGCCTTTTCCCACCTTAGAAATAAAGGAAACATCTCCCCCATGAGCCCGAGCCAGACGCTGGGTTAAAACCAATCCCAAACCGCTACCTTCAAACTTGCGAGTGAGAGGATTTTCTAACTGTTGAAATTTTTGAAAGATAAGATGTTGGGATTCTTCGGGAATACCTATTCCCGTATCCCAAACGGTAAAAGCAATCCAGCTAAACCAACGATTTACCCGAATGCCAATTGCTCCTCCAGAAGCAGTAAACTTCAGAGCATTGTCTAAAAGGTGAATTAACATTTGCCTCAGACGCAGTTCATCTGCCACAATGTTTTCTAAATCCGACTCAATTTCCAGGTTAAATGGAAGCAATTTCTGAGATGTTTTTTCTTCTTGTTCCTTGAGAGTGCGGGATTTTGCTTCTTGATAAGCGGACTGGCAGATTTCTTTAATATTTACTGAGGTGGGATTCAATTTCAGCTGTCCCGTCTCCAGACGAGTCAAGTCCAGGATATCATTCACCAAGGTCATCAGCTGACGACCGCTTTGATATATTTGTTTCGTATAGCGAGCTTGACGAAAGTTCAACTCCCCTAATTTTTGTTCTTTGAGCAGACTGGATAATCCCACTACTGCAGTGAGGGGAGATTTGAGTTCGTGAGTGATACAAGCTAAAAATTCATCTTTCAACCGATTCAATTGCACTAAGTCCGCATTTTTGGCCGCTAGTTCCTTAAACAATTTTTCCTGTTGGGTGATATCGGTTGCCAGCACTAAAAAGATCGGTTTTGATAAGGGAAAATTGAGGGGATGTCTGACCAACTGCCAAACCCGCTCCGACTTTTCCTGGTTTTTTCCCACCACACCTCTCTTAACTGCTTGTTTTGAAGATTCTCCCCGTAAAAGGGTTGCTGTTGCCATCCCTCGAGATAACTCTGGTAGTTGGAGGGGTTGGCATAAGCGAACCATGAGGAATGAATTTTCTTTCGGACAATATGGTTGAATTTCCCGAACTGAGGCAATACCCTCCAAGGAGGAAGATGTTACCCCAGATGATACTGCTACTGGATTGTTTTCTAGGGGAGCCTTTAAATGGCCAATTAGATTAAGCCAAGTCAGATTGCGACTGATAATCTCTCCGTCAGCAGTTTGTAACATTAGGGGTAGGGGCAGTCGTTCCAGCAAGTGGCAGAGAGACTGTAATAAGGTATCTTGAGAATCCCTGTTAGGAGTGCTGAGAACCACAGATTTAAGCAAACTCCAACTATCCAACAGTCCCAGGAATTTTTCTTCCGAGTCCAGCAAAGCAAAGGAACTGGGGTCGGGATGATTAAATTGGACAGTTTGGAAATAGGGCAGAAATTCACTGACCCGCATCTGAGCTGGTAGGGTAGCAATAGGCTCCAGCCAATGGGCGATGGTTGTTGTTCCTCTTGTTTCTTCCAGAACATTGCTAATTAAACGAGAACTGCGAATCATTCCTAAAGGAGATTCTCGTTCGTTGACTACCACCAGGCGATCGTGTTGGCCAGACTGAAAAATTGCCAGCACTGCGTCTAAGTTAGCCAACTGGGGACAAACTGCAACAGGCTTGCGGAAATGAGCTAAAGTAAGATTATAACTAGACATGGACGCTTACCTCATGGAGGAAGGGCAATGGGGATGGTTTTTCGGAAGATGCCTATTAGGGAGGGAAAGAAAATGGTCTTTCTCAGACAAGAGAGAGTATATATAAGAAGAGGGATGGAACTTTTCCCTTATCGGGCTGCCAACCCTACCTCAAACTAGGAGTTTTTTACTAATTGTTATCGATAATGAACCTTGACCCCATGAACCATTATTGCCTTAGAGGAGTGAAAAAAGAAATTAAAAAATTACAATTAATTTCAAGACTCGGACTTGGTTAATAAATGTTAACTTTTCAATAGACTTTGAGAATAATCTTCAATTTTCCACAATCTCCCAATAGCCAACAATTTAACAAACAGTTTTTTTTAGCGTAATTCTTTGCATTTCCAATTATCAATTTGTATTTTTGCTGATTCCCCACAATTAGCTCAGTCATTGACCCAAATACTGAGTAACCATGGCTATACCGTGAATACGCTCCATTCTGCCCAGGAGTTTATCAGCTTTGTGGAGCAAAACAAAGAAAAAATTGATTGCTTAATTTTTATTAAGGAACCCAATTGCTTGCCACTTCTTAACAAACTCTACGAACAAGGAACCCTATTACCGGCCATTGCCATTGATGATGAGGAAGGGGTTCTAGCACAAAAACAATCCCCTGGGGTGGAACTAGGAAACCCTACCTATCTTTATCACAGTGGGGAAGTGCGATTGCCTCGCAATCAAATCGAATCTATTTCCTCTTTTATCCACCGGGCGATCGCCCTATTTCTCCACCTCACACCCAGTTGCTCTCTTTCCGAACGTCCCGCTAAAATTGAACTAGCTAGAAAAGACAATCCTGAAGTATTTCTGATGCTCCAGCAACGTCGATTAGCAGAAAAGCTGAAAGAAAGACTCGGATATTTAGGAGTGTATTATAAAAGAAATTCAAAAGACTTCTATCGCCATCTTCAATGGTCAGAAAAACAGAAACTTTTAGAACAATTAAATTCCGAATATCGTCAGATTATTCTCAATTACTTTTCTGAAGATGCGGAAATCAATGCAGCCATAGATCGATTTGTCAATCGAGCTTTTTTTGCCGATCTATCAGTTTCTCAAGTTTTAGAAATTCACATGGAATTAATGGATGAATTTGCTCAACGGCTCAAACTAGAAGGAAGGAGCGAAGAGATTTTACTGGACTACCGCTTGACTTTAATTGATATTATTGCCCACCTTTCGGAAATGTATCGTCGTTCAATTCCCAGGGAAGATATTCCTTTAGACCTCCTCTTTCCCATTGATAATGAATAATTAACAATTAATACTGGATTAGCTTGTCAACAGTTTATTTAACTAAATTTAAATTTTTCTTATGAGTGCCTTAAAAAAAACCTATGTACTAAAACTCTATGTTGCTGGGAACACGACCAACTCCGTGCGAGCATTAAAAACCCTGAAAAATATCCTCGAACAAGATTTTCAAGGGGTTTACGCCCTCAAAGTAATTGACGTTCTGAAAAATCCCCAATTAGCTGAAGAGGACAAAATCCTAGCTACCCCTACTTTATCCAAAGTTTTACCGCCTCCAGTGCGTAAAATCATCGGCGATCTTTCAGATCGGGAAAAAGTCTTAATTGGCTTGGATCTTCTCTATGAAGAAATCAAAGACCGAGACTAACTCTAGGGACGCAGGCACTCCCATGAAAGAGAAAGGGCGCATCAACCTTCGCCTTTATAATGTAAATCAGATAAATGCGGGATAAAACATGAACCCACTGAATCCGAATCCACGACAGCCAGGACAACTAACCCCCAAAGGAGTGCAAAAAATGCGCACCATGATTGAGGGATTTGATGAAATAACTCATGGGGGACTGCCCATGGGAAGAACTACTTTGGTAAGTGGAACCTCCGGTACTGGTAAAACCTTGCTAGCGATTCAGTTTCTCTATCACGGGATCAAATATTTCGATTATCCCGGTTTATTTATCACCTTTGAGGAATCCCCCACAGATATTATTGAAAATGCCTATAGTTTTGGCTGGAATTTAGCGGAATTAATTGATCAAGGACAACTATTTATTCTGGATGCTTCCCCAGACCCAGAAGGACAGGAAGTAGTAGGCAATTTTGACCTATCAGCTCTCATCGAACGGATTCAATATGCCATTAGTAAGTATAAAGCCAAGCTAGTGTCTGTGGACTCCGTAACCGCTGTGTTTCAGCAGTACGATGCCGCCTCAGTAGTTAGGCGAGAAATTTTTCGCTTGGTGGCTCGCTTAAAACAACTGAAAGTCACTTCCATTATGACTACGGAAAGAGTGGATGAATACGGACCCATTGCTCGCTTTGGGGTGGAAGAATTTGTCTCCGATAATGTGGTAGTTGTCCGCAATGTTTTAGAAGGAGAACGACGACGTAGAACCGTGGAAATTCTCAAATTACGAGGAACCACTCACATGAAAGGAGAATATCCTTTTACCATTACTAACGATGGCATTAATATCTTCCCCTTGGGTGCCATGCGACTGACTCAGCGCTCCTCCAACGTGAGGATTTCCTCTGGTATCAAAACTCTAGATGAAATGTGCGGCGGCGGTTTCTTTAAAGATTCCATTATTCTGGCCACCGGGGCCACGGGAACAGGTAAAACTCTCCTGGTGAGCAAATTTTTAGAAGAAGGTTGTCGTCAGGGAGAAAGAGCCATTTTGTTTGCTTATGAAGAATCCAGAGCCCAACTATCCCGCAATGCTTTTTCCTGGGGTATTGATTTTGAGGAAATGGAAAAAAAAGGACTTTTGAAACTGCTTTGTTCTTATCCGGAATCAGCAGGTTTAGAAGACCATTTGCAAATGATTAAATCGGAAATTATCCATTTTAAACCTTCTCGCATTGCCATTGATTCTCTTTCAGCCTTAGCCAGGGGAGTAACTAATAATGCTTTTCGACAGTTTGTCATTGGGGTGACGGGTTACGCCAAACAAGAAGAAATTACGGGCTTTTTTACTAATACTACAGACCAATTCATGGGGGCTCATTCCATTACAGAATCTCACATTTCTACTATTACAGATACTATTATCATGCTGCAATATGTGGAAATCAGGGGGGAAATGTCTCGGGCAATTAACGTATTTAAAATGCGGGGTTCCGGACATGATAAAGGGATTCGGGAGTACGCTATTAGTCCTGAAGGTCCACAGATTAAAGATTCTTTCAGTAATTACGAAAGGATTATTAGTGGTTCCCCCAGTCGCATTACGGTGGATGAAAAGTCCGAACTTTCTCGCATTATTCGGGGTTTTAAGGATAGAAGTAATGAATAGACATCTCCAGAAAATGTTCTGAAACCCTTATATATCAAGATTGCACCCCTAGTTTTTCCAGATGTCTAATGAATATGGCCAAAAAAAATTAAAAATCGCTACAATAGCTGAGACTATTTTAGAAGATGTTGGCAGCATCTCAACTCAAATTTGGAGATGCTACAGGGGCGATCGCTCACTACCAAAAAGTTATAGACCTCAATCCCCACCAGCCTTTTTGGGTCTACAAAGGCTAGGAGATCTCTGTAGCCAACAAGAGCGACTTGATAAAGCGATCTCAGCCTACACGGAAGCCATCAAGTTAAAGCCAGAAGAGCCAGCTGTTTATCGGATGTTGGCAGCATCTCAACTCAAATTTTGAGATGATACTGAGGCGATCGCGAAGCCATTGAGAATCTCTTCAAAGAATAAGTGGTCAGACAAAACTAATTTTGCCAAAAAAATGGCTGAAACCCTTACGAGTCAAGACAAGTTATATACAATCAATTTTGTCCAAGTACTTATTATTCCTAAATGGTCTAGATTTTTACTCTTTATTTCTTATGTTATCAAGGAATAAAAGAAATTTCGACTCATGAATAAAGCTGAATTACGGAATAATTTATTTTAGATAAAAAATTATTACCAAGAGGCGACACTAACAACAAACAACCAACAACAAATCAAGAGGTAGTTCCTCTTTGTCTATAATTTAGAGTTAAGAACTGCAACTAAGCAACTCTTTCCGATGGTTCATCCATAGGTTTTAACAATTCAAAATAACCTTGTTTCCATAATTTTAAAACTGCATTTTCCATTGCCTTTTTTGTCAACTCCGGTAAAATAATCAAGCCTGGAAAAGCTAAAAAGGGAGAACCTAATTCAACTTCTTCATCTAAGTCTTGTTGTAACCGAACAGGGTCAATAAAATAGACAGAATAGGATAGGCCATTTGGAGCTTGAACAATTCCATCATTTCTACATCCTTTCATCGGTGTTTCCATGTCATCTTGTTCATTCCAGCCATATTTAAAGATAAGTTTTGGTTGTGTTTCCATTGTTTTATTCCTCTTTTCCTTATCCAGAAGGAAAGTTTTTTGTAAATTTTATTGAGTAAAATAGAAACAAAATGATTTTACAGATATATCTTAAATAGGCGATCTGCTCCGCAGCACTGCGCGATCGCATTGTAACAAACAAATTAAATTAACAAAAATTCCCGCGTAGGGTGCGTTAGGCGCTTGCCAAAAAATAAATTGGGAAATACTTAGGTTAAATCAGCGCCGTAACGCACCGGCCAAGATTTTTAAATTGGCCAGGACTTACGCAAAATTTGGTCGAAGACACTATAGGTAGTGTGGTGCGTTGCGCTCGCGAAGCGCCGCTCTTAGCGCCCGCACCCTACTGACGTTTTTGCCTCTTATAAAGCCAGTTTAGGCTTTGTTTGGGCTTAAATTTTGTTTAAGTCCCGATAGGTAGTGTGGTGCGTTGCGCTCGCGAAGCGCCGCTCTTAGCGCCCGCACCCTACTAATAGGGTAGCTGCGTAATTCCTGACGAGTTAATCTATAAGGGTGAGGACAGCCCAGAGGGCTATCCCACAGGGCTATCCCACAGGGGATTTACCCTATCGATACAGAAGAAGGGCTGGGACACACACCCAATACCAGAAAAACAACCATTTTGATGTTTCAAGCAAACAAACTCAACAAACGACATCCAATAAGCTAGAATAGTTAACAAATCTTTAGAATCCTACAAAGTCGGCAAGACAGGTCTATGTCTCTTCCCATTCGCAATTTAGCAATCATTGCCCACGTCGATCACGGTAAAACCACCCTCGTTGATGCCCTTCTCAAACAATCCGGTATTTTCCGCGAAGGGGAAGAGGTCCCAGACTGTGTCATGGACTCCAACAGCCTGGAACGGGAACGAGGGATTACCATCCTCTCCAAGAATACCGCAGTTCGCTACAAGGATACCCTGATTAACATCGTGGATACTCCCGGACACGCAGATTTTGGCGGCGAGGTAGAACGGGTACTGGGCATGGTAGATGGCTGTATCTTAATTGTAGATGCCAATGAAGGCCCCATGCCTCAAACTCGGTTTGTCCTCAAAAAAGCCTTGGAAAAAGGACTGCGCCCCATCGTCGTAGTTAATAAAATCGATCGCCCCCGGGCCGACCCCAATAAATCAGTAGATAAAGTCTTCGACCTGTTTGTAGAACTGGGTGCGGATGACGATCAGTGCGACTTCACCACTCTCTTTGCTTCTGGTTTGGACGGCTATGCCAAAGAAGATTTAGATGCAGAAGGAGTAGATATGGAACCTCTATTCTCTGCCATTCTTCGCCACGTACCCCCCCCAGCGGGAGACCCGGAAAAGCCTCTGCAATTACAAGTTACTACCCTAGATTACTCCGATTATTTGGGACGCATCGTCATCGGTCGCATTCACAACGGCAAAATTCAGGTAGGCCAACAGGCGGCCATGGTGAAGGAAACTGGGGACATTGTCAAAGGCAAAGTCAGCAAGTTAATGGGATTTGACGGGCTGAAGCGAGTAGAGTTGAACGAGGCTACTGCCGGGAATATTGTTGCTGTAGCTGGGTTTGCCGATGCCAATATTGGGGAAACGATCACTTCCCCGGAAAATCCCCAAGCATTGCCTTTGATTAAAGTAGACGAACCTACTTTACAAATGACCTTTTCTGTGAATGATTCTCCTTTTGCCGGAATGTTCGGGAGTTACGTCACTTCCAGACAAATACGCGATCGCCTGATGCGGGAGTTAGAAACCAATGTAGCTCTGCGAGTAGAAGATGGAGACACAGCAGAGAAATTCTCCGTTTCCGGTCGGGGAGAACTGCATTTAGGCATTCTCATCGAAACCATGCGTCGGGAAGGTTACGAGTTCCAAGTTTCCCAACCTCAAGTAATTTACCGGGAAGTAAACGGTCAACCCTGCGAACCTTACGAGTATTTAGTGCTGGACGTTCCCGAAGAAGCAGTAGGTTCCTGTATCGAACGGTTGGGACAGCGCAAGGGAGAAATGCAGGACATGCAGACAGGAACCAACGGTCGCACCCAGCTAGAATTTATCATTCCCGCACGGGGTTTAATTGGTTTCCGAGGAGAATTCATTCGCCTTTCTCGAGGAGAAGGGATTATGAATCACAGTTTCTTGGAATATCGCGGACTTTCTGGAGAATTGGCAACTCGTTACAATGGAGTTATCGTCGCCTTTGAAGAGGGAGTTGCTACTTTCTATGCTTTGAAAAATGCCGAAGACAGAGGCATATTCTTCATTAAACCGGGAACCAAGGTTTATAAAGGCATGATTGTGGGAGAACACAACCGTCCTCAAGATTTAGACCTGAACGTGTGCAAGACCAAGCAACTAACTAACCATCGTTCTGCAACCGGGGATGAGTTGGACCAGTTGCAGGCTGCAGTAGAGATGAGTTTGGAACGGGCTTTAGAATATATTGGCTCCGATGAATTGGTAGAAGTGACTCCCGAGTCTATTCGCTTGCGCAAGATGAAAGTGAAGAAACTAGCGCGACGTTAGGGCCGCCCTCTCCCCAACCCC
>JH610871.1 GCA_000252485.1 Prochloron didemni P4-Papua_New_Guinea
GAAAGGAACGGAAAGAGCCTTTACCGGAAAATATTACAACTGGAAAGAGAAAGGCATTTATAAATGTATCTGTTGCGGTAACGAACTGTTTAGTTCTGAGACCAAATTCGACTCCGGTACTGGCTGGCCTAGTTTCTGGCAACCCATTGCAGAAGATAAAGTAAAGTTAGAAGATGATGTGAGCTTCTTCATGCGTCGTACAGAAGTGCTTTGTGCTAATTGCGATGCACACTTGGGTCACGTTTTTAGCGATGGACCCAAACCTACCGGTCAGCGCTATTGCATGAACTCTGCTTCTCTGGATTTTCAGAAGGCTTGACCCTCTCCCGGACAGCCTCCCGAGTCCAAAGGGCTCCTCCGGAGCCAGGGTGCGATCGAAAGTATTTGTTTGGGGCTGAATATCTATTTATCAATCGTGGGGTAGCCCCCCTTCGACGACCCGGTCCCTGAGGGTCGTCGAAGGGCTGGGCAAGTCTGGGCTGCCTACCAATCGCGGGTAAGCCACGATTATTGAGAATATAAAATTCAACTGTTTTTGACCGCACCCGACCAGATAAATTGACCGGAGATATCCAAATCTCTATCGGGATTGATTAACAAGATGCTGATATACCCAGTAAAACAGATCTGATAATAACATGGAAATTACAATTACAATTCCCGATAATGTAACGGAAAGACTTGAACAAAAACTAGGTAATTTATCCCATCAAATTATAGTGGTATTTGCCTTGAATTCTTATCAAAATAAACTCATATCAGCACATGAACTCGGACAAATTTTAGGATTAGAGTCAAGCTTAGAAGTTCATAGTTTTCTGAAAGAATCAGGCATTTACTTAAATTACGATGAGGAAGAACTACTGGAAGACATCGCAACAGTTGAGCGTTTGCAAGGTTCATGATTGTAATTGCCGATACCTCACCAATTTGCTATCTCATTTTAATTGAGGCAATTGATTTATTACCACAGCTATAGCAATTCCCAATGAACAATAAACAATGAACAATTAAGAGGTTGATAAGAAAAATGTGTCTTTCGCTTTGTACAAACGTGATGCAGTGGATGCAGCACTTTTGTATAAAAAATGTAGCATGTAACTAAACCTGAGCGAAGCACTATATATTTATCCCAAGCCTTTATAGACCTACAGAAAACAACATTTTTTGTCTCTCCTAACCTACTCAAAATATTGCTTGAGAAAGACCAACAGAATAGACAATGACCTACGAAGTACAGAAACCAATCCTAAATAACCCGAGGAAGGAGCCAGGATTTAATAGCCCCTCTCCCCGTGGGAGAGGGGTTGGGGAGAGGGCTACTCAATCTTGATTGAAGTAGGAGAAGAATCGGAACTACCACTATTGCCACTATTACTCAAAGGCTGGCGATATTCCTCATAAAGGCGATCGCGCCAACTAAAGAAAGCCTCATAGGCGCTACTATCCGCCAAACCAGGAATCCCCTTACCTTGAACTTCCTCCGGCAGATCCAAATAAGAACCATTGGGGAACTTCAAAATAATAGTCAAAGCCGCTACAGTTAAATCCGCTAGAGTAGGGCGATCGCTCACCAAAAAGTTAGGGCGACTTTCCAGAATCAGACAGAGAGCCTCCAAATCCCGTTTCAGATCCTTTTGAGCATCCTTAACCGCATCGCCCCCAAGACCGACCCCAGACCCGAGGAAATCCAGCAACTCCCCTGGCACCGCACCGATGATATTCTTCAGCAAATCCGGAGTATCCTTCGGTAAAATGGCAGTTCGGAAATTCTGATATTGATTCAAAGCCCCCACAAAAGCCTTGCGACCCTTCAAACCCAGAGACTCGTCAGCCCATTCTTCTATTAACAAGCACTGTCCTTTTTCCACTGGGTCCGTGGGAATAATGGGTTTTTCCGGATACTTCTCATCCAGATACAAAGCAATATCCGTAGAATCGGCAATTATCTTATCTCCATCCTTGAGAACGGGAACTTGCTTCTGCCCCGACATTTGGAACACTTCCCACTGTCCCACTCCGGGAGTCACTTCAATTTTGCGATATTCCAAACCCTTGTAATCTAAGATTAGGCGGACTTTCTCCGAATATTGAGAAAGCTCGAACTGATATAATTCCAGCACTGCAGCTCCTGATTAAGATTTGTAAACGACAACATTGCTAATCTAGCGTTTTTGTTGGTTGTTTGTTATTGGTTGTTTGTTGTTTGTTGTTTGTTGTTGGTTGTTTGTTGTTTGTTGGTTGTTGGTTGTTTGTTGCCTGCACTGAGCGCTCTTGCTCCCCCCTTTGGTAAGGCAGGGCTGTTTCATTCTCGGTATCAAAATTTTTTTTGAGGTTTTGAAACTATTTTCTAGCCTGCGCTCGCGTAGCGATCCGCGAAGAGTGCGCGGATTTTTTTCTCTGATTTAGTATTTTAGTAGGAAAAAAGGAGTGAAAGTATTGCCAGGAAAAAGACTGCGCGCTCGCGAAGCGATCTGCTCCGCAGCACACGCAGTGGCAGGCTCCGCCTGATCGCAAAAAATTAGAATGAAACAGCCCCCCAAATGAGAGGGGGGTCGGGGGGGATCCAACAATTGCTCTATAATAGCAGAAGAAGGGTAAAAATAACTGGGTGTGGTCAAAAGTAGTTGTTTGGGGCTAAATATGTATTTGTCAATCGTGGGGTAGCCCTCTGGGCTGCCTAAATTTCAGGGTAAGCCTTGACTATCGAGAATATAAAATTAAACTGTTTTTGACCGCAGCCAAAATAACTTTACGAATTCTATAATGAAAGAAAAAATCAGAGCGACAAATTTATCTAGAGAGGAAAATAAGACTTATTCCCTACTCAGCCAAGAAACCGGGTTTCTGCTATTATTTTAGGGATTAACCCTAAAACCTTGGGAAGAAACCCGGTTTCTAAACCCACGGGATAATTTTAATATTGTAGGTTGGGTTGAGGCAACGAAACCCAACAAACCCAGAAAACTTGATGCTACCCTAAAACAAATTAATAAATCTACAAGCATCCCTAAATGCGTAGTGCTATATTAAGATATGTTGTTATAATCACGTTATAATCACGTTATAATCAAAATTAAATACATTACTAAAAAATGCTACTTTTACCCAAACTGCAAAGTTTACCCAAGAGTTTTCCACTGGAAGGGGCTGTGAATATTGAATTAGTTGAAGGAGTTCCCATATTTCGTGCCTCTAATACTATTGTAAAACGGATCAATACCCTCTTGGAAAAACAAGAAAAATTCCTCCTCAATTCTGAAGAAGAACAAGAACTAGATTTATATGAAGAAATCGATGACTATCTCAGTCTTGTTAATCGAACTGTTCGCAATATTTATCTAGAGAGGAAAATAAGACTTATTCCCTACTCAGCCAATTCGCCGGGTTTCTCCTATTATTTTAGGGATTAACCCTGAAACCTTGGAAAGAAACCCGGTTTCTAAACCCACGGGATAATCTAAAGAGTTGCAAAAAGCAGGGTAATAAGCTAATACTAAAATGAAACAAATTCTGTAGAATAGCACCATTATGCTACCCTAAAACAAATTAATAAATCTACAAGCATCTACCGGAATCCCGCTTTAACTTCTCAATAAAGTCGGGATAATTCTCCATATCTTCCAAAGATTTAAGAGGAGGATTATGGGTCCAAGTACGCTCGGTACGCATCCTATTCATGAAAATATCGAAAGCATCATTATCTTCACGATTATTAAGAATGAAAGCCCTCAACTCCTTGAGAGACATTGCATGTAAATCAGGTCGATTCATTGATAAAATTCCAAGCGACCTTGGGTTTAATTTCAATTAAGACTTCATCCCCTGCAAGGAAAACAACATTGCTAGTTCGGGCATCCATCCGAATGAGATATATTGGCATGTAAAGTTTCGTCGCCCAAGAACAGAGAACGAAGCATTGATACAACTGTGCCGCTGTAGGCAACTTCTCACTCCTCTAAATTAACAACATTATAACGTCTGCTAGCCATATAATAAGGTGTGTATTTTTAGATTAAACTAAAACCAAGGTATTGTCAAGGGAGAAAAAAGAATCCTTATAATTAGTGGAATAGATTGTAGGTTGGGTTGAGGCAACGAAACCCAACAAACCCAGAAAACTTGTGTTGGGCGGTCCCTGCCCTTCGACTTCCCTTCGACTTCGCTCAGGGCAAGCGCTCAGGGACCGCGGTAGCCGAAGGGTTTCCCTATCGCTCTACCCAACCTACTAAAACTAAAATGGTAGAATAGATTTCCGCCCAGAAACCGGGTTTGGACTATTATTTTAGGGATTAACGCTAAAACTTTGGGATATTCCCGGTTTCTCAAACCACGGGACATCTATTCCCCAACAACTGGCCCAAGTCATAGATTTAGCTTTAGTTGAACAGCCAGAAATTCACTTTAAAACCGCCGCTGAATTTAAACAGCAATTAGAGAATGCAGTTAAATAGATATTAATTAAAAATACTTCTCATGCCATTTATCAAGATATGTTGTTATAATCAAGTTATAATCAAATTCCAACTTGATTATAATCAAAATTAAATACATTACTAAAAAATGCTACTTTTACCCAAACTGCAAAGTTTACCCAAGAGTTTTCCACTGGAAGGGGCTGTGAATATTGAATTAGTTGAAGGAGTTCCCATATTTCGTGCCTCTAATACTATTGTAAAACGTATCAATACCCTCTTGGAAAAACAAGAAAAATTCCTCCTCAATTCTGAAGAAGAACAAGAACTAGATTTATATGAAGAAATCGATGACTATCTCAGTCTTGTTAATCGAACTGTTCGCAATATTTATCTAGAGAGGAAAATAAGACTTATTCCCTACTCAGCCAATTCGCCGGGTTTCTGCTATTATTTTAGGGATTAACCCTAAAACCTTGGGAAGAAACCCGGTTTCTAAACCCACGGGATAATCTTAATATTGTAGGTTGGGTTGAGGTAACGAAACCCAACAAACCCAGAAAACTTGATGCTACCCTAAAACAAATTAATAAATCTACAAGCATCTACCGGAATCCCGCTTTAACTTCTCAATAAAGTCGGGATAATTCTCCATATCTTCCAAAGATTTAAGAGGAGGATTATGGGTCCAAGTCCGCTCGGTACGCATCCTATTCATGAAAATATCGAAAGCATCATTATCTTCACGATTATTAAGAATGAAAGCCCTCAACTCCTTGAGAGACATTGCATGTAAATCAGGTCGATTCATTGATAAAATTCCAAGCGACCTTGGGTTTAATTTCAATTGTGTATTTTTAGATTAAACTAAAACCAAGGTATTGTCAAGGGAGAAAAAAGAATCCTTATAATTAGTGGAATAGATTTCCGCCCAGAAACCGGGTTTCTCCTATTATTTTAGGTATTAACGCTAAAACCTTGGGAAGAAACCCGGTTTCTAACCCTACGGGATAATATAATGAAGCGAATATCCATTGCTCCCACTCAACTAAACAATGACAAGATTATTTTGACTGTTGAACAACAACATTACTTATATCGAGTGTTACGCTTAGACAGGTTTAGTCGCTTTATAGCTATGGACGGAGGAGGAAAGTCTTGGTTAGCAGAACTAACGGGTAATTCTGAGGCTCGGATCTTAGAAACACTGGTACAAGATCGGGAATTAGCTGTATCCCTGACTCTAATGGTGGCTTTGCCTAAAGGTAATGGTTTCGATTATATTGTACGCTGTTGTACCGAACTGGGAGCATGCTGCTTTGTGACAGTAAAAAGCGATCGCACTCTCCTTCAACCCAGTGGGAATAAGTTCTCTCGCTGGCGGAAAATAGCCGCAGAGGCAGCGGAACAATCCGAGAGGCAAATAGTTCCTGTGGTCAGGGAAATTGTTGATTTTGCCACTGCTTGTCAGCTAAGTAGAGAATCAGTAACTAATTGCTATCTTTGTGTTGCTCGCAACAATGCCCCTCATTTACTTCCTGCCCTAGAAAATCGGCAACAGGGCAATATTCTCATTGCCACAGGACCAGAAGGAGGTTGGACTCAGGAGGAAATAGAGATGGCAGTTAGCTGCGGTTTTCAACCTGTTTCTCTCGGTAAACGTATTCTTCGGGCTATTACTGCACCCATCTTTGCTACTTCCCTGGTTGCTGCTACCTTGGAAAGTTGAAACTTCTCTCTGTTTGTCATGTTTGAATCTATACTCATCCAAGTGGCACAGGCATCTTGCCTGTGTGTTCATCTGCGGTTTAATTATGCTCAGTAGCGCTATTTTGATCTTATTAGTTGGCTTGATTGCTGGTGAAATTGCTGGCCGTTGGCGCACCGCTGGGCGGATCCCTTCGGGATCGCCTCCTCTCATGGGTATGATCCTAGCAGGAATCCTGCTGGGACCGGAAGTGGGCAATCGCCTTTCTCCGGAATTTTTAGACCATGCCGACAGTCTTCGCACCATAGCTGTAACCATTATCCTGATGAAAGCCGGTTTGGGCTTAGACCGGGAGAAACTGGCGGCTCAGGGAACTGTTGCTGTAAGATTGGGCATCTTACCGGGAATTTGCGAAGCCATAGTTGTGGCTGTTGTCGCCATGATCCTGTTCCAGTTTAACTTCCCTACTGGGTTATTGCTCGGTTGTATTGTGGGCGCGGAATCTCCTGCAGTCATCGTACCAGGGATGCTCTATCTAAAGCGTACTGGTTGGGGTGTGAGTAAAGGCATTCCCGATGCCATTCTCACCGGAAGTGCTTTATCCGATGTGTTGCTATTATTGCTGTTTAGCTTGTTGCTCAATTTCCTCAGTCAGGGTAATTTCAATTTAACTGCTCTTGCTATGTTGCCATTACAAGTATTGTTTCAAGTAGCACTGGGACTTGGGATGGGTTATTTGGGAGCTAATTTAATCGTATTTCTCTTTCACAAGCACAAGTTCACCCAAAATAGAGTAGAAAGTGTTCTCCTTGCGGCTTGTTTGGCCTTGTTATTAGTAATTGTCGCAGAAGCGTGGCCCTATTTTTCCGGTTATTTAGCCGTTATGGCTTTGGGATTTTTTCTGGTTATTTTAGATGGGCCTTTGGCCAGAACTTTGCGCAATGGTTTTGATAGTTTGTGGGTAGTAGGGCAAATCTTTTTATTTGTTTTGCTGGGAGCGCAAATAGAACTAGGTTTACTAGGAAACATGCTGCTCCCCGGTATAGTTATTTTAACCGTTGGCTTGTTGTTTGGTAGAACTATAGGTTGGTATTTGTCTACTTTAGGCAGTAATTGGAATTGGCGAGAAAAATTGTTCTTGCTACCGGGAAATTCAGCTAAAGCTACGGTACAAGCTGCCATCGGAGCTATTCCCTTGGCTAGGGGAATAGAACATGGGGAAACAATGCTGGCGATCGCCGCTCTTTCCATTCTGATTACCGCACCTCTAGGAGCCTGGGCCATTCCTATTGTTGGTCCGAAATTATTAGCTAAAGGAACGGTAGATCCTGCTAAAGTATCTGTTTCTTCTCCCACCCTGTTTCTAGCAGTAGTAGATAGTTCTTCTACTGCTAGGATTGTATTGAGTAAAGTAGCAGATTTAGCCAGAAGAAGCAACGGAGAAGTAATTGTTCTTCAGGTTATTGGAGAAAATAATCAGGAAGAAGCTGACAACTTCAACTTACCTCAGTCAACTAAACGAATACTTGTGGATATTCCCCATCAATCCATGGCCAAGACCACTATGGAAGATAAGTCAATTATTCAAATAGCGGAAGAATCTGGAGTTATTGCTATAGTAATAAGCAAAGAAAACAAGCAGACAATCTTAAAAACTAGTAATATTCCTCTAATCATAGTTTAAAAGAAAACTATTGCAGTTCCACAACTTTATTGTTTCGTTAGCTAGTTCTTCCTGGAAAACTATACAAGGAGAGATTTAGTTCTAGACTGGCCTTCAGAAACTATTGCGGTTCCACAACCAAAAAGTCTCTTAAGTTTTTGCGTAGGGTGGGCATTGCCCACCACACCATATATAGCGCTACGCGCAATTCAAAATTCAAAATTCAAAATTCAAAAAGAGGCTATGACTAGGTTTCAGGCTTTATTAATGTCCTAACCTAAATGCGTAGTGCTATATCGCTTTAGTCAAAAGCAGTATCAATAGTGGACTGACTCTCTGCAGTTTACAATATTCTAAAAAAACTAGATCTTATTTATTAGATGTGGGGTAGCCCTCTGGGCTGCCTAATATCAAATCTGAAAATGGTTGCTACAGATACATTCGTGAATGATTTCAGCCCAGAAACCGGGTTTCTCCTATTATTTTAAGGATTAATGCTAACATTTTGGAAGGAAACCCGGTTTGGAAACCCACGGGATAACCTCAATCTATACTATGATGCAACGCCACTATTTGTAGCAATCATTTTTGTATTTCATATAACTTTGAGGGTAAGCCGTGACAATTGAGAATTAAAAATTCAACTGTTTGTGACCGCACCCAAAAACTATTGCAGTTCCGCAACCAAGTAGAAATTTTAGCTATAGCACTTCGCGCTAGTGCCTTTACATGCTACATTTTTATACAAAACTACTGCATCGGCTGGATCGCCTTTATATAAAGCGTTCATGTGTATTGTTCTTGCACGAACTCTTAATTGTTCATTGTTTATTGTTAATTGCTCATTGCAATAGTTCTAGACTGGCCTTCAGAAACTATTGCAATATTTGCTTTTATCCCCTAGACTGTAAGAGTCCGAAAAAGTGTCGCTATGTACATGTTGCTGAAAGGCGATTACATCTAGGAAACTACACAAGGGGGGATTTGGTTTTAGATTGACAGAGAAAACTATTGCAGTTCCACAACCAAGTAGAAATTTTAGCTAGTTTTTCCCCACCCCGGATGAAAAATCACGGGACTATCACGCTCCCGGATGTTTCCCATGTCTGTAGAGTTAGCATAGAGAAGCAAGAAAATAAAGAAAAGCTGATAACGTACTAGCTAACTGCTAACTGTTATAATAAAATGCTTATTAATTGGGACTTATAGCTCATTAATCATCAATAACATTGAAATTAATTGGGAGTCAAAATATTGGAATCCACAAAAAACCAACCAGAAATAACCAACACTTCGGCTACTCTTCGAGGAGCGGTCACTGAGCCCTTCGACTACGCTCAGGGACCGCGTAGTCGAAGTGCAGGGCAAGCGCTCAGTGCAGGCAACGAACAACCAACAACCAACAACGAACAACCAACAACCAACAACCAACAACCAACAACCAACAACCAACAACCAACAACAAATAACCAACAACAAATAACCAACATATTTCGGTTTCTCGGTTCAATCAAACTAGCAGTTCCCCTGTTAGCAACCATAGTTGGCATTTTAATTTGGGCAACTCTTTATGAAGCCCAAGTAGGTTCGCCAACAGTACAATATGAAATATATAAAAGCCCTTGGTTTGGCGCATTAATGTTTCTCCTCGCCCTCAACTTAGGCATGGCAGCCTTAAACCGTTATCCCTGGAGAGGCTTTCGCAAAATAGGCTTTGCTATAGCTCATTTAGGGCTGATAGTTATTATCGCTGGTTCAGCTGCCGTAATCCATTTGGGAGTAGAAGGACTAATTCCTTTGCGAGTAAATAGCGGTCTGAGTAATCAAATTCGAGCTGAAGGAGAATTCATAGAAGTAATGGATTCTCAAGGTACAATCCAACAGGCAGATTTATTTATTAAACCCGATGGTTCGGTAAATGTAAATCAAGTTGGAGAACTATCTTTAATCGATTACACCGACAACGCCATTGAAACAATTAAGTTTGTGGAAACGGAAACAGTAGAAAACCCAGCAGTGCGATTGAGTTTGCACAGCGATCGCATGGGACAAACCTTAGAAAGGTGGATCGCTGCAAGTCCGGAAGAGTATCGGAAAATCGCTCTTGGTCCAGCAGAATTAGAACTAATCTCAGTAGAAAACGAGACCCAATTACAAGCATTAATTTCCCCTCCTCAAGAAGAAGAAAATCTTTATCCTTGGGGCAAGTTACAATTTCAATTCGCTCAAGGCGAAGAGAGGCAAGTATCAATTCAGGAAAACCTATCCAAAACCATTGAATTGGAAAATAATGTAAATAACGTCAAAGTCAAAATTATTAATTTCTGGCCCGATTTTCAGCTTGATGAGAACAGACAGCCCATTACCCTTTCTCAACAAGTCAGAAATCCCGTGGTGCAATTGGAAATCGAGGCACAAGAAGGGCGAGAAAAAATGTTGTTGTTCGGTAACGGTCAATTTAATCCAGTTCGCTACTTAGTATCGGGAGAGAAAATTGAATCCGTCAAGCTGGATTACCAAGTGCAGCTGCAAGACCCTGAAGATTATTTCCGGGTTATTACCACTCCAACTAAAGAATTATACTATACAGCTCATTCTTCTGGCGGATTTAAATCTGGCAGCCTGGAAATAGGACAGTCCACTACTCCTGGTTGGGCAGATTTTCAAATCACCCTAGAAGAAGTAATTCCCCACGCTCGACCCCAAAGAGAAGTAGTCCCACTAAACAACCCTGCAATTGAAGCAATACCAGCTTTGTTAGTAGAAACAGAACAAAGCAAAACGTGGTTACCGTGGGGACAAGCAACAACTATTGAAGGAGCAGAAGGGGAAACCTTGGTTGCTTTTGGACCAAAAATAATTCAATTACCCTTTGCCATCGCCCTAGAAGACTTCATCATAGATCGCAATGAAGGGGAAGAGTCCATCGCCATGTGGACGAGCAAAATTCGCATTGAAGACAGGGAACGGCAAGTTATTACCAGGCGCGATGTTTGGATGAATCATCCCACTTGGTATCAGGGTTGGAAAATAGCTCAAGCTTCTTGGAATCCCAACGATTTACAACAATCAACCCTGCAAGTGAAGCGAGAACCAATCTGGGTTACGGGTTTAACCTGGAGCGGTTCCATGTTAATTGTTGTGGGTATAATTATAATGTTTTATGGTTCCAGTTTAACCAAGAAAGTAACGGGAAACTAGGCATTATTGTAGTACATTTTGAAGTGCTGAATGTGGGTTGAAAAACATATCTTTAGACTAGACCGAATCTGAAAATTGACAACAAGCTAAAAACCAAGAGGGATAAGGCTCAAGAAAGTTTCTGCCATTTTTGGCGGAGACATTCGTCACGAATTAAATTTTGAATTTTGAATTTTGAATTCGACGGAAGGAGCTATCTAAAAATCGATGGCTATTTGATCAAGCATATTCTCGAAGACCCCATTAAGGTAGCCACCGTCGAAGCCATTAATCCCATTGGTCATTTGATGGGGCTGCAAACTATTGCTGAATTTGTGGAAAATGAAGCAATACTAGCCAAAGTCCAAGGGCTTGGGATAGATTATGCACAGGGTTGGAAACAGTTGGCCATTAGTTGTAGAAAGTTGTAGGTGATCTGGTAAAATAGCAAAATCAACGCTAAACTGTTGTCGGTAAGAATCAAGGATGGAAGAACAGCATTAACATTGGAAAGCGAAACAATCAGCAGTTCGTGGGAATCCCACACGCTAAACTTATAGACCAAATTACCTATAAAGGTAAGCTACTGGGAATCAAGGTTGTTGTCACCTCCGAAAGCTATACCAGCAAGTCTAGTTTCCTCCACAACGATCCACTCCCTAGCTATGGGGAGAATTCGCCAAAGTTTAGTGGGAAGAGAGTCCATCTCCGATTGTATATCTCAGACAAAGGAATCATCAATGCTGATGTCAATGGAAGCTTGAACATCATCAGAAAAGTAAAGCCAAATGTCCTATCCGACTATGGCGATCAGGGCTTGCCGTTTAGCCCTGTAACAGGAGACCCGTTACGAACTCACGATTTTCTACAATTTGTGTGAACGGTTACGGCATTGCTCGCGCCCAACCCCTATCAGTAAATTAGACATAGACGAATGAAATTCTTAAAATTTCTGCTTGGCTTCTGTTTGGGTTTAATGATTTTATTCTTGCCCTTGAGCCAATCTCAGGTATCCCACTTGGAACCTTTGCAAACCCTAGCAGTTCAACTTGACGGTCGTAAAAAGCCTCTGGATACGGTGGCAAGAGAACGGGTAACGCAAATCCACGGTTCCACCCACTATCGACAAGATTCTGGAGTTTCTCTAGACTATTTTCCCACTTACCTCTCTCTCTGGTTCAACGATCGCAACTGGAATGAAGAAAAATTCATTCTCTTTAGCTATCGTCCCCTCAAGGAAATCGCAGGTCTGGACCCAGAAAGGAAATACTTCAGCTTTCAGGAATTGACCAAGTCAGACCTGAGTGGTATTTTCCTCACAGCAAAGAATAAGGAAGCAAACGGTCTGGATTTAAATAGAGAAGAAAGAGAAGCTTTAACCGTTGCCGATCGCATGGCTTTGGTGGTAAATATAGTGGGGAATGATAACCTCCCCTTAGTGCCTCATCCCAACGAGAAAAAAGGCAAATGGCTTGGTTTGGAGGAAGCAGAGGCATATTATCAACCAGAGCAATTGGCACCCTTACAGGAAAAATACCAGCAGATAAAGCAGCTTTATCGCTCCAATCCAAATCCTAGTTCGGAGTTAGGCGCACTGGGGGCCGACCTGGAGGCGCAACTGCGACAACTCAGTCCTAAGGTTTATCCAGATCCAGGAATACTGCAACAGGAAGTTGATTTTTCCGCCTTACATCCCTTTGGCAAAGCTTGGAAATTATATGCCATCGCTTTCTTAGCCATGTTGTTGGGAGTTTGGTTCGAGAAACTAGACCTATACTGGGGTTCCATGGGAATTTTCAGCTCCGGTCTGGCTATACAAGGCTACGGTTTTCTGGAAAGAATGACTATTGCGGGACGACCTCCCGTAACTAACATGTACGAGTCGGTAGTTTGGGTAGGATTTGGCATTGGTGCCGTTGCCCTCCTCTTTGAACTACTCTACCGAGCTAAATACTACCTTCTAGCAGCAGCTCCTTTAGCTGTAGTCTCTCTCCTCCTAGCAGATAGTCTGCCTGCCATTCTCGACCCCAGCATCAAACCCCTAGTCCCCGTACTGCGGGATAATTTCTGGCTCAGTATCCACGTACCCACCATTACCCTCAGCTATGCCAGTTTTGGCTTGGCCATGGGCTTGGGTCATATTATTCTCGGCTCTTATCTCTTCGCTCCCCAAGGAAAAGAAAGGATTGCCAGTCTCTCTCAGTTGAATTATCGCGTCATTCAGGTGGGGGTTTTACTTCTAACTACTGGGGTGATTCTCGGGGGGATTTGGGCCCACTTCGCCTGGGGTCGCTTCTGGGGTTGGGACCCGAAAGAAACCTGGGCTTTAATTGCTCTATTGTCCTACTTAGTGCCGTTACACGGTCGCCTGGTAGGTTGGTTAGGTAATTTCGGCATGGGAGTGGCCAGCGTTGTTTGTTTTAACAGCGTGTTAATGGCTTGGTACGGGGTAAATTTTGTCCTCGGTCAGGGTTTACACAGTTACGGCTTTGGTACTGGAGGCTCGGAGTTGATTATTGCCAGCCTAGTAGGGGTGGATTTGCTTTTTGTTCTCGCCGCTACTGTCAGATACAAAGATTTGTTTGCTGTGTCTAAAGAGGAAGAATCTCTTGCGGTGGAATCTCCTGTTTCCCAGTCTCCTCAAGAAGGTTGAAACTAAAACTGCCAATGGGTGACTGATGTGGGGTAGCCCCCCTTCGACTCCGCGGTCACTGAGCGTAGTCGAAGTGCAGGGCGAGTCTGGGCTGCCTAAAAGTAAGCCCCTACTATTAGACATCGTCAGAATTGATTCTGAAATCCTTATATAGCAAGATTACACCCCTGGTTTTTCCAGATGTCTATTGAGAATATAAAATTCTCAACTTTTTTTGGCCGATACTTGAGAGGTGATCATGAATCGTCGTGAATTTTTAGGTTGGGTTGGTGTTGGGGGATTGGCAACTTATTTACCAGTGGCGATCGCCGCCTGTTCTCCAGAACCAAGGGGAACTTCTCCCACCACCGAGCCAACCCCACCACCAGCCCCAGCACCAGTTCCCCGTGCCGATGGCTTTTTAGATGTAGGCACAGTGGAACAATTAAACCAGGACGGTCAGATTCTCAATAAGAAATTCGACTTAATAGTCGTCCGCAACCCTGAAGACAATAGCTTAGTTGCCCTAAACCCAGCCTGTCCCCATCAAGGTTGTACTGTTACTTGGAACAGCAGCAATCAAAATCTAGTCTGCCCCTGTCACGGGTCTACCTTTGCTGTTGATGGTCAAGTTACTAAAGGACCAGCAACTGAACCTTTGGCCAATTATGTCATTAAAGAAGAAAATGGTTCAATTTTTGTCAAAGTAGCCTAGTTAATTGTTGTTTGTTGTTTGTTGTTTGTTGTTTGTTGTTTGTTGGTTGTTTGTTGCCTGCACTGCACTTCGACTTCGCGGCCCCTGAGCGCTTGCCCTGAGCGAAGTCGAAGTCTGCGTCTGGGGTGGTTATTTCAATTCTTAAATCTTTATCATATATAGCGCTTCACTCAGGAGCGTGTTTTACAACTCAATTTTGAAGCCTTTGATACATTTGGTGACCAAAATTTAAAAAACTGAAAACACCGTCTCACTGGTCACTGGTCACTGAAAAGCTCTCAACTGTCAACTGCTATAAATAGAAAATTAAGCCAAAAGTACCAAGAATTATAAATTTTTTGTTTAGAACGGTTTATTGACCACATCTCTCTAGAAAAAAATGTTACATTCGATACAAAATGAAGATTTTTTTTGAGAGAGGTGAAACAAGGATATGGCACAGTTAACCACAAATCAGTTAATAAGTCAATTGGAACGTGGCGGAGCTTTCCGGCAAGCAGAACTGAGTCAGATTGACTTACAAGATGCCAATCTCTATCGCGGTGACTTTTCTGGTGCTTATTTACGGGGAGCAAATCTTGCCCGTGCATTTTGCCAACAAGCAGATTTCACCGAAGCTATTCTCATTAATGCTCTGATGAGTGGAATTTCCTTGCACGATGCTATTCTAACAGATGCAAAACTAACTCGCTCTTATTTGGAGCATTCTATCCTTGGAGAAATATACGCACCGAGAGCTAATTTCTACGCTGTCAAATTAGATAAAGCAGATCTTTCTTTTGCCAGGTTGGAGCAAGCTAATTTTGGCGAAGCTAACGGTAGTGATGCTATTTTTCGGGGAGCAAATCTCAATAAAGCTAATTTAACAGGCGGCAATTTTACTAAGGCTAACTTCAACGAGAGCCAATTACAGGAAGCCATTGGGGATAAAGCTAATTTAACTCATGCTTCATTAAAGCTAGCCAATCTAGAATTTGTTCGATTGAGACAGGCAAATCTAGCTGGAGCTAACTTATCGGAAGCAGATTTGATTGATGCGGATTTGACGGCGGCAGATCTGACTTGCGCTATTTTACAAGGAGCAGAATTTGAACAAGCCACTCTAATTGATGCAGATTTGACTCGTGCCGACTGTACCCATACCTCATTCTTTAGTGCTAATTTAGAGGGAGCTGTGTTGTCTCATGCCAATCTTGTGGGTGTGGATTTGCGCCAAGCTAATTTAGAAAATACCCAGCTAGATGGGGTAGATTTTGCTTGCAGTCGGGTTAAAGGGGCAATCTTTACCGATGCTCAAGGACTGACCTCGGGGCAAAAACAATTGCTCAAAAACAATGGAGCATTGAACGTCCCCAATTAATTTACAACCTTAGTACAATATTTCCATTTAACAACAAAAAGTTTTTAAACAAAGGCAAAATAACAAACAAAAACATGCTTTATTCTGCTTGGTTTTAAATCGCTCCAACTCACGATACAACTACGCGGTCACTGCCCTTCGACGACCCTCAGGGACCGCGTAGCTCAGGGACCGCGTAGCCGAAGTGTTCATTGCTCATTGTTAATTGTTCATTGCTCATTGTTAATTGTTAATTGTTAATTGTTAATTGTTAATTGTGGCGCTATTGCAATAGTTTTTTCTGCCTCTATATAAATAAAGCGTGCATGCGCATTTTCTTATCAACCCCTTAATTATTAATTGCTCATTGTTCATTGCTCATTGTTAATTGTTAATTGTGGCGCTGTTGCAATAGTTTTTTCTGCCTCGCATGCGCATTTTTCTTGCACGAACTCTTAATTGTTCATTGCTCATTGTTAATTGTTCATTGCTCATTGTTAATTGTTCATTGCTCATTGTTAATTGTTCATTGCTCATTGTTAATTGTTCATTGCTCATTGTTAATTGTTCATTGCTCATTGTTAATTGTTAATTGTGGCGCTGTTGCAATAGTTTTTTCTACCTCTATAGTGCATGCGCATTTTTCTTGCACGAACTCTTAATTGCCTGCACTGCCCTTCGACTTCGCGGCCACAGAGGGTCGCCGAAGTGCAGGGACCGCGTAGCCGAAGTGTTCATTGTTAATTGTTTATTGCTCATTGTTAATTGTTAATTGTGGCGCTGTTGCAATAGTTTTTTCTGCCTCTATAGTGCATGCGCATTTTTCTTGCACGAACTCTTAATTGTTCATTGTTAATTGTTTATTGCTCATTGTTAATTGTGGCGCTGTTGCAATAGTTTTTTCTGCCTCTATATCTATAGTATAGTGCATGCGCATTTTTCTTGCACGAACTCTTAATTGTTCATTGTTCATTGTTCATTGTTCATTGCTATAGGGGGTAGAGATTCTGACTGTGGCGCTGTTGCAATAGTTTTTTTCTGCCTCTATAGTGCATGCGCATTTTTCTTGCACGAACTCTTAATTGTTCATTGTTAATTGTTTATTGCTCATTGTTAATTGTTAATTGTGGCGCTGTTGCAATAGTTTTTTCTACCTCTATATAAAGCGCGATCGCGTGCGTCACTGATAAATTTCCCATTTTTCAGTACCACTTCCCCAAATAGCCAACAACTGGTGTTGGGTGGAGCTCACTCAACTCAACCTACAATTGCTGATAACACTATCCACTGTATCACCTTTGTATAAAGCGCGATCGCGTGCGCCACTGATAAATTTCCCATTTTCCAGTACCACTTCCCCAAATAGCCAAAAACTGGTGTTGGGCGGTCCCTGCACTTCGACTTCGCTCAGTGACCGCGTTAGTCGAAGGGTTTCGCTCACTCAACCCAACCTACAATTGCTGATAACACTATCAACTATCCACTATCCACTGCAACACTTGGTTAGATTGTGGCTTGAGTTTCTTGAGTCTAGTGGCAGGCATTCTTTTTAGCTTTTGATTTCTTGGATCTATATCAATGCCTACAGACTCCAAAGCAGTAACACCTAAAATAGGTTCCGTTCCTGGCTCGCCAAAAATAATTGTTCCGCCAACAATTTCACCCATAAATTCGATATCGGCTGTTGTAATATCCATTTTTATTTCACTTCCATCCGCAAGTTCATACGTACGTTGGGCTTTAGGTTTAAGCCCAATTGATTCAAGAGAATCTCTAGGAACGAGGGAGTCAATAGCCCCTGTATCTACCAGGAAAAGGTCTTCCCAAAATTTTTCCGGGTCTGCTGGATTTCTAATAGTTACCGTTACGTGTATTGCTCCCATAGTTTACTCCATCGCCACTGATAAATTTCCCATTTTTCAGTACAACTTCCCCAAATAGCCAACAACTGGTGTTGGGTGGAGCTCACTCAACTCAACCTACAATTGCTGATAACACTATCCACTGTATCACCTTTGTATAAAGCGAAAA
>JH610872.1 GCA_000252485.1 Prochloron didemni P4-Papua_New_Guinea
GCGCATTTTTCTTGCGCGAACTCTTAATTGTTCATTGTTTATTGTTAATTGCTCATTGTTAATTGTTCATTGTGGCGCTGTTGCAATAGTTTTTTCTGCCTCTGCCATTGCCTTGAGATTCAACTCTTCAGAATCTAAACAAATTACCTTCACTTCGGCTTCGCTCAGTGCAAGCACGTCATAGAGACTTTCAATCCAAACCCTCGCACCACATTTTGGATTGTGGGGCCGATAAACAACCCGACATCCTCCCGGTACTTCCACTTCATGACCATAGATATTGCTATTGCCTTTTTTTACTGTAATTACTGGTTCCTGCTCGTTCCGTTTCAAATTCTGTCTGATGCGCTGTCCGTTGACATGAATAATGGTTTTGGCTGGCTTGCGAGGATTGTTCCACTTGGGAGCTGGTCCTAAGAATGCCCTTGCTAATGAAGGGACGACCGTCGAATAAAGGAATTAGCCACAATAAATCCACACTTATAAGCTCCTTCTACTCGACCCTGGGCGAGAAGCACCCGCAATCTGGCCCCGGAAATACCTAAAATCCCTGCTGCTTTTTTGGTAGTGACAATACCCCGTGAGTTTAGAACTTGTTATTGCAATAGTTTTATTATAGACAAGCTTTTGGCTAATGTCAAGGGGATAGGGAAAAAAATTTCAAGGTCGCTATTCCCCTGAATCCCCCCCCTCAGCGGAGCGGCCACCCGAGCTATTTACATTTAACCCACATTCCGCCGGTGGTGCTGTAGCACGAGGTGCTATGAAGCCTAGATCCTAAGTTTAGGGGTAGATGGGGCAAGATTTGGAAAATTAGCTTATGATAATGATAATCATTATCGTCTTTTGGATATACTTAAATAAGTAATAGAAAAAATTACTTTCGATTACTCAACTAAAAACTCTAAAAGAATAGCTGGAAATTTGAGTAGAGAAAATTAATTTTATCCAGAAGAAAAGAAATAGTATTTCTGACAAGGAGTTGGTAAATA
>JH610873.1 GCA_000252485.1 Prochloron didemni P4-Papua_New_Guinea
TCATCCTCATGCAAACTAGAACTGAGACGATTACCATTAGCGTCGTAGGAATAGGATTCATCAGGATTATTGGAATCGCTACGTTCGGCTCCAGTTAACTGATTCCTCTCATCGTAGGAGTAGTCGGTGACTCCATCAATATCCGTAATCTGAGTGATACGACTAGCTCCATCGTAAACAAAGTCTTCTAACGCTACAGTTGAGGTGTTATTGCTGTGGGTTAGATTGGTCAAACGGTTTAATTCGTCGTAGGTATAGTCGCTACCAACTACCAACTCAGTGCCATCCAAATCCGAATAACGGGAGATGGACTCAATTTGGCCAATGGCATCGTAGCTAAAATAAGGGCTTTACCTTTTGCTTATAAATTAGCTCTTAGAATACTATTCCTTATAGCTGTTCTACCTCATGGTAATCCTGTTTCTTGTAACATTCTCTCGGCAGCTTCTTGTCCATAGACGTGTGTTAACAATCCAGGCAACCATCCTAATTTAGGGTTCAACCCATAAGCTTTAAAATATTGGAATCTGTCTAAAAAAAGATTGACTTGCGAGTATAAATCTGGTACTAGTTCATGAATTTTTTCGATAAACTCAGGAGAACCACCCAACATCCCATGATGTTCGTGGGAAACCATTACCCCCCATAATCCTCTTTCTGAGTACATAACGTATTCAGGGTAAAAAATCATATCTATCCCAGCTTCAATTCGTTTCTGATGTTTTAAAAAAGAACCATTGCTCAACTCCTCTAGTAGTATGTAGCAGTGTTTAACATGGCCATCAAAAAGAATTAGCTGGGTTAGGTAGCAGCCCTTGTCTCCTATACTAGATGCTGCCGCAATTAAGCCATCCAGAAGTGGCGGCTCAATGTCAATATCGCAGGGATAGACAATGACACGTTCAATAATATTTGGGGAAAAAGTCTCCCTAAAAGGGTCGTCGTTAACAAAGACTTTTCT
>JH610874.1 GCA_000252485.1 Prochloron didemni P4-Papua_New_Guinea
GGGCAGTGCCGCACCCTACGAAAAGGCTATCCTATACCCATCTGTGTTCATCTGCGTTCATCTCTGGGAATTAATATCAAAATTTTGGTTGCTATTCCCGGTTTCTAAATAGGAAATCCAGATAAACTCACAGGCAAGATGCCTGTGCCACAATGAAAGTACAGCTGGATTGTGGAGATGATTTGAAAAAATAGTTATTTATAATCAATTATTAACCGGTGTGGTGGGCAGTGCCGCACCCTACAGACTCATAGGCTCAAAGTCCCCCTTTGATAAGGGGGATTTAGGGGGATAGTCTCCCGCACAATATAATTTATACATGTAATATAGAAGAAACACTAAAAAGAGAGAAAAATGGAATTGAATCTAGATGGCAGATTTTTGATTGTGGCCATTACCGGTAGCCAAGCTTACGGCTTGGCAATCCCGGTCGTATCAGATATAGATGTGAAAGGTTTGTTTATCGCCACCAAACCTTATTACTTAGGCTTGAAACATATGGAGCAAATAGAAGGAAAAGGAGAAAGGGGAGTCTTTACTTCTAATCAACAAGAAAAAGGTTTAAAACCAATTAACTGGGTAACAGATAAGTTCCAATTTCTGCAAGACAAGGATTTCGTGCTATATGAATTACAGAAATACTTGGCTTTGCTCAGAAATGCCAATCCTAATATCCAGGAAATGCTCTGGCTGGACGAATATATCTATGTACATCCCTTAGCTAGTTTACTGATTGATAATCGAGCTAAATTTTTGACTAAAAAGGTGAAAGCGAGTTATATTGGTTATGCCAATGCTCAATTGCGCAAAGTAGAAACTCATAGAAGGTGGTTGCTAGACCCCCCTCAGCGCAAACCAAAGCCAGAAGATTTCGGTTTTACTGACTTATACAAACCTTTGAATCTTTCCGAACTTAATGCTTTCTTTTACTTCTTGTGGCTGGTGGTGAGAGATTGTATCGAATATTTAGAACCTGCGGAAGAGTTGAAAACTTTGCTGCTGGAAAAAATTGATTACAAGCAAGTATTTCTCAACCATAGATTTCCCGAAGATGCCAAACATCAAATTCAAGCATATACTCGTTCTAGTTCCGATTTCATGGAACTGACTTTTGCTAGTCGTCAATATTTGGCAGCCCAGAAAGAATGGAAAAATTATCAGTCTTGGCAGGAAAATCGCAATGAAAAAAGACGAGTCATGGAAATAAAATCTGGTTACGACTGTAAACACGCTAGCCATGCTTTGCGGTTGCTTTATACTGGCAGAGAAATTATTAAAACCAAAACTCTGATTGTGGACCGAAGGAAAGCAGGGGATGCAGACTATTTGCTGGCAGTAAAACAAGGAAATGTGGCTTATGAAGAAGTGATGCAAGAGTGCGATCACGTTTATAATGAAATCAAGGCCATTGATAATAAAGACATGGACTTACCGGAGCGAGTAGATGAAGATTTTTTGAGTAATTTATCTATGGAGTTGGTAGAAAGAATGGGATTTTAGTTGTTGGTTATTTGTTATTTGTTATTTGTTGTTGGTTATTTGTTGTTGGTTATTTGTTGTTTGTTCTTAGTATTTGTTGTTGATTGTTATATCAAATACGAAAATCATTGCTACAAATAGGCTTTATCCCCCTAAATCCCCCTTATCAAAGGGGGACTTTACA
>JH610875.1 GCA_000252485.1 Prochloron didemni P4-Papua_New_Guinea
GGCCGGGGGGGATCTAACCTTAAAGCATTTGCAAATAACTTATAAATACTATTGTATTGGTAGCAAATAGTTTCATAATTGATATTATTATATGGCATTGCTGAATCAAGATATGAAATAATAATAAACCGCAGAGGCGCAGAGGACGCAGAGGAAAAAGAGAGAGCTAGTTTTTATTTATTCATGTCTCAATTATGCAACGCCTATTATATAATCACAATTATAGACAATTGGTAAATATCACACAAATATCATGAAAAAAACATTGGTTCAATGCCTTATTGTACCGTTATTATCCTTGATGCTGGCAGCGGGATTATCTACAGCACCAGCTAATGCCATCGGAGTTTACGATCTGCCTGTCCTCGGTGCAGGACAAGATGTGTGGGTTGTAGACGAAGCAGATGTAATCAGCCGTACCAATGAAGGGGCTCTGAGCGATAAGCTGCGGAACCTAGCGGAGGATACCGGTCATGAGGTGAGGATGGTAATTTTTCGCCGCCTGGACTACGGCGAAACTATAGACAGCTTTGTAGATGGGCTATTTTCCACCTGGTATCCCATTCCAGAACTTCAAACTAACCAAACTATACTAGCCCTGGATACCTTGACTAATAATAGTGCCTTTCGCACTGGGGAATCCAAGGAACTGATCACAGATGCTTTTCTGAAAAGCATGGTAGAGGAAACTATTGGCATAGTCTTGCAGAATGGAAATAAATACAACCAAGCATTGTTGGATAGTGCCGATCGCCTAAGAACGGTATTGTCGGGCCAACCAGATCCCGGTCCTCAGGTAGCGAGAGAGACCATCAACGCAGAAAGTACTTATACCTCTGCCGAAGACACTAAGACTGTCAGTTCTACGGTTTGGGTAGTGATAGTGCTGATTGTAGCTACAGTGGTGCCCATGGTCACCTATTTCTGGTATGTGGGCTTTCCCGGTAGCTAGATTAGTTAATCTTGAGTGTATTCCTCTCCGGTGACAAGTGCGATCTCCGCCCGCATGAATTCTCGCCCTAAATAAGCAGCATGGTTTAACATGGTGACGGGAACGGGTTGGGTTCGCTCGAAAATTTTCACCGATAGTTCTTTTGCTGTTCTCCCGGTAAACAGGGTAGTTGCAGTCCTTTCTACTTTACCCTTCGCCGGGATTACCTTTCCAGTTTCTGGGTCCACTGCTAAACCGCTATCGTCAATTACATTGGTAAAATGCTTGGCGCAAATCAATCCCAACTGGCGATCGAGATAGATAATGAAATAGCCAGCGGGATCTAGCTCGAGATGACGTGAAGAAAGTTTTTTATCAATTGCACTTAGCTCATCTGCTGTTGGATTCATTTTATCTTTAATCTTGTTTCCTCTTCAATAATTCTAATTCAAACTAACTCTATCGTAATATACCAATCTCG
>JH610876.1 GCA_000252485.1 Prochloron didemni P4-Papua_New_Guinea
GTTCCACTGAGCGGAGCCGAAGTGTGCGGTTAAACATTAAAGTGGTTCCTTCGTAGGAATCCCCACTGCACGGGGATAGGTGGAAGGAGTGGAATGAGTTTTACGCAGATAAATACAGTGGCGAACGCTTTCCGTCAAAGGAGTCACAAATGACTCAATGGATTCAATTGTACTACCCAGCAGCAACACTGCTTTCTCCAACATCTCTGTATCGCTATGGCTCCAAACACCGCGATAAAGAATAGCTACACCCCCAATTTTAAGCAATGGTAAAGCATATTCTGCCACTACAGAGGGGGAACCAACAGCTCTAACTAAAGCTATATCGTAAGTGGCTCGATAGGAGGGCGATCGCCCCATGTCTTCCGCTCTTCCAGAGAGAGTCATGGCATTTTCTATGGCTAACTTATTAATTAAACTAGTCAAGAAAGCAATTTTTTTCCGCGTTGCATCCAGTAGAGTGACTTGACTCGGAGGAAAAGCTATGGCTACGGGAATGCCCGGGAAACCAGCACCAGTACCAATATCGATTACTTTTTGAGAGCATTTTATCTTTTCTATTCCTACTATTTTCTCCAACCCTTTCATGGCGGCTAAAGAATCCCAAAGATGCTTTTCCCAAAATTCTTTTGGTTCAGTAATGCGAGTGAGATTCAGCTGGCCATTTCCTGTTAATATTTCTTCATATAGTTGCTGAAATAGCTGCTGTTGCTGGTAGTTTGGCTGCCATTGAAGAGTTTGCTGCCAAATTTCTTCTAACTGTGGATAGTTGATAGTGGATAGTTGATAGTGGATAGTTGATAGTTGATAGTTGATAGTTGATTTTTTCATTTAATCTTAGTTGTTTTAAAAGTTGTTTTCAAAATCTCCATGAATAGCTAACCAAATACAAGGAGGTTCAGCACTGGTATATTCTACCCGATGTTTTTGACCCGCAGGAATAAAAAGATAATCTCCTGCTTTAAGCAAAATTCTTGTGTTATTATCATATAGTAATTCCGCTTCTCCTTGCAAGAGAATTACCCATTCATCTTTTTCTTGATTGTACCATTGTTGAGGTGGAGTAATCTGTCCAGTAGAGATAATCCTTTCTATTAAGATATTTTTTGAAGATAATAATGGTTCAAATAATTCTTCATTGGGTAAAGATAAGGGTAAATTAAAGATATTTCTTTTTTGAGTCATTTTGGGAAAAAATAACCAATCTTCTCAATCAATAACCTAGTTTTTTGGCCAAGCACTTGCTAAAGTGTATTTTATGATACAACTTTTTGTCAAGAGTTGAGGATTAAACCGTCAAGCATGAAGTCGTTGACCTATCCTCAACACTCCCACGGTTGGCTGCAAGGTTGGCGGCAATCCGAAAAAATACGTTCCCAGGGCTAACCCAGGAACGCGCAATGACATGACTAGATTTATTCACGACCAATTGCTCTTGTTCCAAACTGGCAGTCTGGGAACAATTGTTAAATCCTAGTTTAACATTAATTGGAGAAATTGCAATTATTTTAATGAATAAACAAAAACTATACGAACCACCCTACTTTGTTGGCGGCAGTATGCCTGGGTCCGAGCCTAGTTACGTTCCCCGACAGGCGGACCGAGAACTCTATGATGCATTGACCCTGGGAGAATTTTGCTACGTTTTCAGCCCCCGCCAGACGGGGAAGTCCAGTTTGCTGGTCAGAACCAAACAACGCCTGTTGGCGGAAGGTATTGCTTGTGCCGAACTAGATTTAATGGATATTAGCAGTAAGCATCTTTCCTTAGAACAGTGGTATGGCAGTATTTTCCGCAATCTCGTCCGGGGTTTTGGCCTCTCGGATCGGTTCAACTGGTGGAACTGGTGGCGACAGCATTCTTCCCTTGCCCCGGTAAAACGCTTGAGTGTATTTATTGAAGAAATTGTACTCAAATACGTCAAGGAAGACCTGGTTATTTTAGTAGATGAAATCGATAGTGCGGTAGGTTTAAACTTTTCCTTTGAATATTTTTTGCGTTTTATCCGTTCTTGTTACGAGCAACGAGCAAACAATAAAGACTATAGAAGATTAACTTTTGCTTTATTTGGCGTGGCCACTACCAAGGATTTAATTAGAAATAAGAAACGGAGTCCATTTCCCTTCTGTCGCCAGATAAAATTAAATGCTTTTAGTCGAGATGAGGTAGAGTTTTTAACTCGCCTTTTGGCAGAAAGATTCAAAAATCAGCAACTAGCTGTGGATGAAATACTGGTTTGGACTGGGGGGCAACCTTTTTTGACTCAAAAACTATGTCAACTGATAGAACATACAGAAGAACCCATCGCCCCCAGTACTGATGCAGATTATATGGAATCTGTAGTGCGATCGCAAATAATTGAAAATTGGTTTGCCCGAGATGTACCACCCCATTTACGCAGTATTAAAAACCGTCTCGATCAGAATATGCGGTTGCTCAAACTCTATCAACAACTTTTAGAACAAGGAGAAATACCAGCCAATAACAGTCAAGAACAATTAGAATTAATTATCTCAGGCTTGGCTGTGGAAATTGATTCCGAACGAGGGTCTTATTTACGAATTTATAATTCTATTTATAGCGAAGTTTTTCATGAAAGTTGGGTGAAAACAGAATTGACTAAACGGCGCTACTATACTATTTCCTTACCAGTGTGGTTGCGTTGGCAGGGATTGGCTGCAGGAGCTGCCATCCTGGTTATGGCAGCTGTGCTGGGGATTCGGTCTTTATTACCCCAGTCTTGCGGAACCGACCAAGAATGGAGAGGAAGTAAGTGCAAATCTATTCATTCCCAGCCAACCCAAACTCCCAGCCCTACCGCTTCATCTCCTGTACTGGAAAGGTTAAGCAGCGGAGAAAGGCGACTTTTGCGTTACAAAGCTAATTTAGACGGTACTAACGGGACAAAAGCTTTCAAAGCTGGGAAATATGAAGAGGCGATCGCTTTCTTTAGCAAAGCAGTTCAAGGCGATCGCCGGGATCCAGAAGTTCAAATTTACCTCAACAATGCCATTGCTCTTCAAAACAGTCTTAACAATGGATTGACTCCTTTTACTTTAGCAGTGGTAGTTCCTGTAGATGGAGATGCCACTTCGGCGGAAGAAATATTGCGAGGAGTGGCAGATGCCCAAACAGAATTTAACCATGGTGGAGGATTAAACGGTCGCTTATTGACAATAACCATCGTCAACGACGGCAACGACCCTGAGGTAGCCGCTGAAGTAGGAGCGGAATTAGGGCAAAATGAAGCTATTTTAGGAGTCATTGGTCACAACTCAGCCAATGCCAGTTTAGCCGCACGAACTGCATACGAAAGAGCAGGTATAGCCATGGTTTCTCCCACTACCAGCATCCAGGATTCTGCTGACAAAGTAGCTGACAAAGTATTCGTTCCCATCTTGCCTTCCGCAGCAGAATCTATAGCCAAACTAGCAGAATATGGCAAGCAAATAGGAATAGAAAAAATAGCTGCCTTCTACGATTTTGCCGAGAGTTCTAGTTTAGAACAGCCTTTAATCCAACATTGGGGCAATGGATTGGTTAAGCAAATAAATCTCAGCGATCCAGATCCCAACTTCAATCTAGCCAGTGAGGTACAGGCCCTTCAAGGAGAAGTAGATGCCATCTTGCTTTTACCCAACCCCAAATCTATATCTGTGGCTATTGCCACTGCAGTAGAAAATAGCAAACTTCCTTCAGAAGCAAAACTGCAATTATTGGGCAATAAAACACTTTACACCCCGATAACTTTAACTAATGGAGGTAATGCAGTAGTAGGAATGGTTCTCGCTGTTCCTTGGTTTGGGGAAAATGCCTATGGGGAAACCGCAGCAAAAAGATGGTTGGGAAGAGTTAGTTGGCGTACCGGTACTAGCTATAACGTCACTAAAGCTTTAATTGAAGCTTTATCGGAAGATGCCACTCCCAGTACTGTGTTGAATAACCTTAAGAATAGATTGGTAGAGGGGGATGGCTTGGAACCTATTTTAGTTAAAGCGGGTAGAGGAAAAAACACACCTCAAGGAAGTCAATTTACTTTCCTGCCAGTGGAAGAGGGAGAAAACTAATGTCAACTGTCAACTATCAACTATCAACTGCTATATGTCTGGTTTACAAAAACTAATCGTCAGAAACTACCGTTCCCTGGAACATGTAGAAGTAAATCCACAAAAAAACAATGTATTATTTGGTCCCAATGGTTCCGGTAAAACAACTTTTCTGGATGCAATTTGGTTTATTAGAGACTGTGCAATTCGTGGTGTAGATGTTGCTGCATCAGATCGAAGTCATGGGATTGGTATTCTCTGGGATCGAGCGGAACCCGGTGCGTCCATTTCCATCGAGCTAGAAACTGCACGAGCAAATTATAGCCTTAGTTTTGGTTTGGAGTCCGGCAGAATTGAGTCCTATGTGGGAGAAAAGCTAACAGCAAAAAACAGCGATCGCATTTTAATAAATCGTATTATTGGCAGCAATAAAGCAAGTTTTTTGAGTTCGGAAACGAACAAATTTGTTTCGGTGGCTCTCCGAGAACCTCAAAAACTTGCTCTAAACCGCTATCTTGATTTTGAAAATAATGCTTTGGAAGCTGCAGAAGTGGACGAACTATTGCGTTATACTCGAAAATACAACACACGTTCTGCAGATATTTATGGCCTCCGAACCTACGGATCTGCCTCGGATTCCCATCAGCATTTATACCACCGATGTGAAAATTTATGGTCGGTGGTTCGGAATCTAAAAGAGAAGCGAGAACTGGGTGAAAACAGCTACGATACCATCATGCAATTCATGCAGAAAAGCTTTCCCAGATTTGATAAAATTTATCTTGAGTCCCAAGGTGCTAACAATGTCTATGGCAGTTTCATTGAAAAAGATCGTCAAGAACCCATTAAGGCTTCTGGAGTTTCCGATGGTCACTTACAGCTTCTGATTCATCTAACTGCTTTATTCTCTGAAGGCGATCGCTCAACTTTAATTCTTCTGGACGAACCTGAAATATCTCTTCATCCCTATGCCTTAGCCACTCTAGCTGAAGCAGTAAATGAAGCAGTTGCTAACTGGAATAAACAGGTTTTTATTGCCACCCATTCTCCCGTTTTAATTAGCCAATTTGATATAGAAAATATTATTGCTACCGAAACTGGTTCCTACGGTCAAACAATGATGCAGCGAGTCAGCGAGATGAGGGAAATACAGGATTTATTGGCTGAATATCCCCTAGGTTCCCTTTATATGGCTGAACTGATTGCGCCTCAAAGTAAATTGAAGGTATAGTAGTTGACAGTTGATAGTTGATAGTGGATAATTGATAGTTGATATAGCGCTCTATAGTAGGGTGGGCATTGCCCACCACAGCATCAGGAGCTGTAGTCAACATCAGTATCAATAGTCTTCTGACTCCCTGCAGTTACAATATTCTGAAAAAACTAGATATTAAAGCAACTGGTTTTGACCGCACCCGTTGACAGTTGACAGTTGATAGTTGATAGTTGATAGTTGATAGTTGATATAGCGCTCTATAGTTTGAGAAATGTCCGATGCGTGTTACTACTTCAAATTCATTTTATTTGTAACAGGAAAAGGTGAGAAACAACATTTGCCCAAAATGTTTCAATCTTTATCAAAATCAGGAATTTGCTCCTTTTCTGTAGAAGAATTCGTGGCCCAGCGTCGGCCAATTACATCGCCGAAACGAATCGCACGGATGGTAGAAGTCAGAAACTTCCCAATCGGGACTTTGAAGAAATTGGTATCCCAGCAAGGCGATATATTCAAGCAAATCCATGTTATCGAGTTATCTTAATTGACGATCTTGAAGGAATTAGTGAAGTAGAAGCGATCGCAACCTTTAACCGTTATCGAAAAGCGCTAGATATGGGTTTGGGAAAGCACAAAGGGCTTGCTTCAGTTCACTTTCTAGTCAATATGCTTGAAGCTTATTTTTTTGCAGATTCAGATGCTCTCAATCTAGCATTAAATCTCGATCCACCTGTTGATTTTGATAATGGTGATGTAGAAACAATAAAACATCCTAAAAACAAACTCAAGGAGATTTTTCCAGCTTATAGGGAAACCGAACATCCCGGTTTGGTTTTGGATTTGCTGGATCTGGATGTTGTTCTCTCCAATCCTGATTATTGTGCATCCCTCAGAACCTGTGTTAAATGGATTGTCCATCGAATCGAGACTTATGCCGATGGCGAATACTTGAAAAAACTTGATTTTGAGGGACGCTTCCACCTCACAACAGGCAAACTTTATGATGTGTCCGCCAATCAATTAACCGGGGAGTATCAAGTTTTGTGAATAACCTCAAGAATAGATTGGTAGAGGGCGATCCCGCAGGGCCGCTCTTAGCGATCGCCTTGAACCTATTTTAGTTAAAGCGGGTAGAGGAAAAAACACGCCTCAAGGAAGTCAATTTACTTTCCTGCCGGTGGAAGAGGGAGATAGGATGCGATGAACACAGCTGACTCTCTGACAATAATAGCTAAAACCATTATATATCAAGGGTTTCAGCATGACAGAGACTTTCTTAATTTTACTGTTTTCTCTGTGCTAAATGGGATTTTATACCTATCAAATTTCGTAAAACCCCTATAAGTTCCTTCACACAACAATAAATTATTTTTAAATCTCGTCTCTATTTAAACCAATTTGAGGTTTCTGTAATTCTTGCTATATAAGCTTTACAAGCATAGTTGTCAGAGAGTCAGGTTTTTTGGAATTTTTGAGGATGGTGCAAGATCTGAGTATAATAGTTTTTAGAACTTTTGAGGGTTATATGGCTGAAAGAAGAATGGGCTTGCTCCCAATCAAAGGTTGTGACAATTCCAATCGCAGTGGTGATGTAATTTTTGTTCACGGACTGGGAGATCATCCCATAACAACATGGTATCCAAATCCACAAGAGATAAAAAAGGAAGTGGATACAGATGAATTTTGGACGGAAAAGTTACCCAATCTAAATTTTTGGCCTAATTGGCTGGGAGAATATAGATCCGATCTTGGTATTTGGTCTTACGGCTATGAAGCTATGCCTTTTCTGGAAGACACTCCTTTAGCAAAAGTCCCAGCAATAGGACAGCAAATACCCACTGGTAAAGCTTCTCCTATTTTAGATCAAGCTAGCGAACTCCTCGAACTTTTGCAACAAAGAGATATTCTTCAGCGACCTCGAATTTTTGTCACTCATAGTTTAGGTGGTTTAATTGTTAAAGAGACGCTTGATTCTGCTTACGATGATTTCAACAGTAACCCGAAAATGAAACAGATTATCGGGCAGACTAAAGGGGTTGTTTTTTTAGCAACTCCTCATCAGGGTTCAGATTTAGCTAATTTCAAGGAACTATTAGCTCGAACTGTAAAAGCTTTCCGTCTTCTCAAAGAAAACGTTATTCTTAATGAACTTCGCTCGGATAACATTAATACTCAGTTGTATAAAATGGGTAAATGGTATAGCGGCAATGCTCAAGTTTTAGCAATTGAAACAAAAACATTTTACGAAACTGAAGAGACGGAAATTCCAGCAATAGGAAAGCAAATAGTTGTAGATCGTTACAGTAGCGATCCAAATGTAGGCAGTAGACCCACTGCCGTAAATGGAGCAGATCATTTTACTATTGCTAAACCCCAAAATCAAAGTAGTGTTGTTTATATTGGGGTCAAAGAATTAATTGATGAGTATTTACCTATAAAAAAAATCAAAACCTAAAATATCTTCAAGTACAACCAACAGCGATAGAAAAACAAGAAGAAGATGAAGGTGGGCAACAAGAAAAGCAGGAATTAGCGAAAATTCCTTCTCCAAGCTATATTGAACTTTTAGGCCGTGAGCAAGAAATTGAGGTGATTAAGAATGTTTTAGAAGATCCAACAAGCAAACGTTTAGTAGCAATTACTGGACTGGGAGGCAATGGTAAAACTTCTTTAGCTATTGAAGCGGCAAAATCCTTTAAGCAAATGGGTTTTCAAAACATTGTATGGTACACAGTGCCAGCAAAACGAAATGATACTTCTATAACTTTCCATACTATCCTTGAGGAGATTGCCAATCAATTAGGAACACTAGAAGTTCCTATTATTAAAGCTGAGGAGTTAAAAAGAAAAACCCGTGAGGTGCTATCTAATACACGAGTTCTGATAGTGTTAGATAACATGGATACTTCCGAGGAACCTCAAAATGAGATTGCTGAAAAGCTATGCTCAATTTTAGGTAAGAGCAAAGTTTTGTTTACCAGTCGCCATCGTTTTCAAACTTTAGGAGTCGATGTTTTTGAGCGCTATTTACAAGGTTTAGACGCAGAACAATCTATCAAGTTAATGGAGCAAACTGCTCAAGAAAGAAATATATCTAATTTGGATTCCAACAATGCCCAATCGCTGCTGAAACTAACTGGTAATAGGAAAACAGGCTATTTACCTTTAGCTTTGAAGTTGGTAACAGGTCAACTCCAAAATAAAAGCCCGTTAGAAATTGCAAGGAGCTTAGAAAGTGTTACTGTAAATACGACAGACCTAGAGCCTGACAATAAAAATATTTTTCACAAGTTTTGGTGGCATATCTATTTCCCATCTTTCAAGATACTATCCAAATCAGAACTTGATTTGATGTTTTTTATAGCAGGATTAACGGAACAAGAAGGTACTACGCAAGATAGACTTCTACATATGACGAGAGAAACATTAACAGAAAAGCAATTTACGCAAGCCATTAATAGGACTTGGTGTTTGTGTTTGTTGGAAAAGGAACGATATGGCAAACAACGTTATTATTTGCATATGTTGACCAGTAAATTTTTCAAAACAATTCTAGCCTATGCAGGGAGGATAAATCAATGATAGAAAATAATGTAATAAATAGAATACCTCAAGGATTGCAGGATGTAAAAAATTTTAAATATTTACAAGAAGAATATCGTAATGGATTGACCGATGAGGAAAGAAAATTGATTGACCTTGAGCTTGAAACAATGTTTAATCCTGAAGAATTACATGAGATTCAGGAAAAACTAAAGCGATTATTCAGAAACTATAATGAGTATATTAAACCAACGATTATCAAAACATATAATGAATTTTCTCAAGAGCATAATCGCTATCTGGATCCTAAGTTTTCTAAAAAGGCTACCGAATCTTCTATTGAAACCCAGTCAAATTCAGAAAAGAAAGCTCTGGATTTTTTCCAAACTGAGCTAAACAATATTAAATTAGCTCTTAGCTATGCCAAAGAAGAACAGCAGTGGCAAAAAATTATTGAAATTAGCGAAAGTCTGCAAAGATTTCTGAGACTCCAAACTTATTGGGAAGATTTAGAAAAGATACAAAAAGATGCAATTTTAGCAGCTCAACAAGCTGAAGAGCGTTTGACACAAGCTAACTTACTGAATCAATATGGTGAGTTACAGCGCTTACTAAGGAAAGCAGACGAGGGAATAGAAAAATGCGAGGAAAGCAAGCGCATTTTTCAAGAATTAAACCACGAATATGGTGAAGCCAAAGCTTTATATAATTTAGGTTATCTTAACCGTTCGGTAGGCAATTGGGACAAGTCGGCTGAAGCTTTTGAGGGTTCGTTGAAACTATTTAGGAAAGTAGAGAAAAGTCAAAATTTAGATCTAGACGAAGAGATAGCAGAAGCACTTGATGGTTTGGGTCTAATTTACACCAGACAAGAAAGATTAGAAAGTGCTAAAAAAGTTTTACTAGAGAGTCTCAATATCAAAAACAAACTTAACAATCGATTTTTAATAAGTAAAACTACCAACAATTTGGGTAAAGTTTACATTGAACTTTATAAAATTCAAAAACAACTCAACTTTTTAGAAGAAGCAAAAATGCTATTTGAAAAAAGTTTAGAAATCGGGCGAGAACAGAATAATCGCCAAGGACAAGGTGTTTCCCTGAATGAGCTAGGTAAAGTTCACCGCCTAATGGGAAATTATAAGAAGGCATTAGAATATTTTAATGAAAGTTTAAAAGTTAAAAAGCAAGTATCTGGTACTAAAGGTGGTGCTTCTGATCGCAATGGGGAAGGACTTACATACATGGAGATCGGTTTTTTATATCAAGAGCAGGGCAAACAAGAACAAGCACAAAATGCTTTTGAGAAGGCGATTGATAACCGCTTGAACTTTTACTCTGCTCAATATGAGGAAGTCTCTAAAATTCTTCAAGCAAATAAAACTCTAGCAATCAGGAATGATTTATGAGAATAAGTGAGGCTGTATTGGTCTTTATAGGGTTAACTAGTTCTCACATCTGATTATTGATTGCTATATTGGTTGTTTCTTGCCTGCACTGAGCGCTTGCCCTGCCCTTCGACTTCGCGGCCAGTGAGCGGAGCCGAACTGCAGGGACCGCGTAGTCGAAGGGTAGCCGAAGTGTTCATTGCCGATTGTTAATTATTAATTACTTAATCAAAAACGAGCTAATAAATCTTCTCGAGACGATTGAAGTAATAAAGGAGTAAATTCTTCTGGTGATAATGCTGTTAACGGCTCAATAATCCTGGAGATTTCCTCATCAATAGAACCAAAGCGAATTCTTAGTAGGCTTTCAATCATCACACGACGCTCTCCTTTCTTTCCTCGTTCGATACCTTGTTCTAGACCTCGTTCGATACCTCGTTCGATACCTTGTTCAATACCTCGTTCGATACCTTGTTCAATACCTTGTTCGATACCTCGTTCAATACCTTGTTCGATACCTCGTTCGATACCTTGTTCGATACCTTGTTCGATACCTCGTTCGATACCTTGTTCAATTCCTTGCTGAGTAGCATTTTCCAGTTTTTCCAGATAAATAGTAGATAACTGCATAACCAACTCCTTATCTTCTTGGTCTAATTGTTGTTTTTGTCTTACTTCCAAAAGAGAAAGCATCTCATAAACTAATTCTAGTGCATTGTTTCGGAGTGTACTTTCCAGCGGTAAAGATTTTAGTTCTTTAATTGCCTTTTCTTGAACCTTTCCCCGACCCAAGATTCTGAACCAGAGAGTTTCTGGGTTGTCAGGTAGTTGATGAACTGCAATAACTCTCCCTTGGAGAATATCTGGCAGCAAGTAAACCCCTTTCGGATAGTTTTCTTTATCGGGAACTGCACAGCAGCGTTTGATTAATTCGGAGGAAAATGTGGGGGAGATAATCCAGAGAAACGGTAATTCTGCTTCTGAGATTTTTTTCTTTTTTCGCTTGGCTTCTCTTTCTATTTTATCGCGAAAGCTATTTAATTTGCAGCAACAACTGACAAGTTCTTTGGGACTTACTGCATTGCGAAATGGTTCCAATAACGCCGAACTTGCTGCTAGTTTTGCAGCCATTGTCATGGTGGGATTATTTGCTGGATTTTTCCCTTTAGCAATAAATAAGACATCGGCCTGTTTTACTTCTGCTGCAATATCAACGCTGGTTTTAACTTCTCCTTCTCCGAAGAAGGCTAACAGTTCTGCCAGGTATTTTTTGGCGAATTGGTCATGTATAAAGCGGGTCATTTTTCTTGGTTGTTGGTTGTTTACTCTAATTGCCAGGCCGCACCGCGAAGCGTATCCCTTCGGGATCGCCCGTCCCAAATCCTTTTCAATACTTTTGCAAAAAGTACGAAATTACTACAGCAAGAGGATTTGGGAGCGTCTCGCCATCCCCCAGACACTATAATAACACATTTTCGCTCAGTGCGAAAATTTACCTGACGGAGTTATACCAACGAATCACTAATAGACTTTTTCAGCAAACCCTATATAGCGAGAGGGGGAAATCTCATCTGACAGTTGATAGTTGACAGTTGATAGTTGATAGTTGATAAAATAAACAAAGAAAACCAGTAGAAACATAACCCTATAAATGATGTGTATTCAGCCTTAGAGCTTGTTCGGTTCTTCTAAATCGACCAGTGTCTAAGATAAGGACAATTATTCTAAATCTTGAATAAATGCTTCATGCTCTACCGAGTTAATTCCAGCTTGTAAAACCGCTAAAACCCGTTGCATATTTCCTTGCAACATAGCTTTAACATCTAACCGCAAACCGGGAAACACTTGAGAACGAATAATCCCTTCCTCTTCTATCAAACTAATATAATCTCCATCCTGCAAACTAAACCAATCAATTTTTTCCTCAAATACCTGCCAAACAATATATTCTCGTACTCCGCTGCGTCGATAAGCGCGTTTTTTATCCCCTAAATCTATCGCTGAACTACTAGCAGCAATTTCAACTACTAATTCCGGTGCTAATTCCAAATATCCCTCTTCACTTAAACGGGACTGTCCTCCCTTTTCAGGACTGATAAGTAAAACACCATCAGGTTGAACTTCGTTGTCAATATCTAACCGAACCGTTGGCTCAATACCCATTTCCACTTGGGATGTAGCAGCTTGATAAACTCCCAGCCAAGTAATTATACGTCCGTGAGGTTCGGCGTGGGGTCTAAAGCGTAAGGGGGATGCCATGTATACAACTCCTTCAATCAATTCCGCTTTTTTTACTTCTGGCATTGTTTGGTAACGACGCTCGAATTGAAGAATAGTCAAGCGATCTCCATTTTCCAATGGTGGCAATTGTTGAGTAAATTTGTTATTTGTTATTGGTTGTTGGTTGTTGGTTGTTTGTTGTTGGTTGTTTGTTGTTTGTTTATTAATAGGAAAGTTTAATGAGCTTGGATGAAAACTATTCATGGTTATTTACACATGCAATATTATATGTTACGACTGAAGAAGATTATCAATCTTGCTGAAGCGCGATCAGGCGTAGCCTGCCACTGCGTGTGCTGCGAAGCAGATCCCGCAGGGATCGCCCCCCACCATTTCATATTATATCGCTTCGAGCGAAATATGCTATAGCGCTTCGCGCTGGTGTCGTTACATGCTACATTTATACAAAAGTGCTACATCTGCTGCATCACCTTTGTACAAAGCGAAAGGGGCATTTTTCCGATCGACCTCTTAATTGAGAGATTGTTAATTGTTCATTGGGAATTGCTATATTAATTAATTGTAAGATGACCGCGAAAAAAAATGTCCGAACAAAAAACCATTGTTAAAGCCCGTCGAAGAAGTAGAATCTTTCCCCAGATTCAATGGTCTTCAGAAAAGATAGCTCGATGGAAAGCAGAACAAGAGAAATTATATCAACGTTGCAAGCCAATTTTTGAATCGCTAAAACCCACATATATCCATAGCCACTATAACTGGTATCTGGCGATCGAGCCAAACAGTGGAGATTATTTTCTTGCTGAAAATGAGTTAGAGGCGATCGACCTGTCGAACCAAAAATATCCTAACGCTCCCGTACATATTTTTCGGATTAATGAAACAGGAGTTGCAGGAACCATATGATTAGTGAGAACTACTAGATTAAACAACAATTATTCTAATATTTTTTATTTGTTTGTTTATTTATTGTTATTTATCTATGAGCTGGAAAATAATGTAGAGACACCGCATTGCCGTACCCCTACACAATTAAATAAATCACTTCAACCAACCCTTCAAACGACGAGAAACTTGAGGACGACGCAATTTCCGCATCGCTTTAGTTTGAATCTGACGCACTCGCTCTCGCGAAAGATTCAATATTCCTCCCACTTCCTCTAAAGTATGAGTCTGACTGGTAGTCAAACCATAGCGCAAAGAAATCACATCCCTTTCTCGTTCCGTCAGTACATCGTTTAACACCTCCCAGATTTCCTGACGCATCATTGCTTCACTCATTTGCTCTTCTGGAGTCTGAAGGTCGTTATCTTCCAGCAAATCCAGCAATTCCGTATCTTCTCCCTTTCCCACCCGATGGTTCAGAGAAAGAGATTGCCGTCGCAATTGAAATAAATGGCGTAGCTGAGGCAAAGTGATTTCCAATTCTGCTGCCAATTCTGATTCATTGGGATTGCGCTGCAATGTTTGTTTGAGGTTGCGCTGGGCTTTTTTCAGTTTGTTGAGTTTTTCTACTATATGAATGGGCAAGCGAATAGTGCGAGCATCGTTAGCAATAGTGCGGGTAATAGCTTGGCGAATCCACCAGTAAGCATAGGTAGAAAACTTATATCCTTTATTGGGGTCGAATTTCTCCGCTGCCCGATTCAAACCGATCGCCCCTTCTTGAATCAAATCTAAGAAAGGAACTCCTCGATTTAGATACCGTTTGGCAATAGAAACCACTAACCTCAAATTAGAACGAATCATGGTGCGTTTTGCCACCCGACCGCCATAGAGCTGATTGTCCAGTTGCCGTTCGCTCTCTAACCCTAAGGCTGCTGCTAATTCTGCTTTTTGCGGCTGCCGTCCCAACTCCAATTCTAGTTGCTGTTGTTTCTCTTCTGCCGCGACTAAAAACGTGACACAATGAGCTAATTCTATTTCCTCTTCTGCTTTCAGTAAGGGATAACGAGCCATTTCTTTGAAAAAAGAACCAATCGTATCGTCAGTATTCTTCTCGCTAACTCGGGAACTGCGAGGGTTTTTTGACTTCGAGGAACTGTGAGAAAATTCTACTTCTACTAATTTTCCATCTTCTTGCCCTGGTTCCCCAACTCCTTTCAGAGATATACTAGCTGTGGAGTCAAGCTTATTGTCTCGGTCTATACAAGAGATATTCATAACTAAAAGTTGTTTTTAAGTTGATTTTGCTAAATTCGAGCGCTGAATTGTTGAAGGGAAATCGATTGACTATGGCAGTTTCTGGTTATTGCTTGTTATTGGCCAAGATTTTCTTTAATTTTCTTGGGAAATCCCTGTTATTCATTGTTCCCCTCCCAAAAGCGATTGTGAACAATTGTCAAGATTCTTAATAATTATTTAGACTTTCTGGCTCTATCTTTAAACCCAAATAAGGTATAATGCTGTAAATCTTGATACCAGATTCTACTGAAATTGGATAAAGTCAGGCTAGCACACCGACCCTTTCCTTCTAATCCCCTCGACAGAAACACTCAGCCATCGGCTTGCGCCCCTACTAAACACAAAAAATTATAGCATTTCTTGGACTCATGAGGTACATCTATATACTGGCCTATGAAAGTGTTTACTATTAGACACCTGGAAAAACTGGGGATGCAATCTTGATATATAAGGGTTTGAGAATCAATTCTTACGATGTCTATTAGACATCTGGAAAAACTAGGGGTGCAATCTTGATATATAAGGGTTTCAGAACCAATTCTTACGATGTCTATTGAGTGAGAGCAACCGCAGGTTGCTATATAACTATCAACTGTCCACTATCAACTGTCAACTGCTATAAATCCATTGTTGAGTAAAATAACTCCCATGTCCAATCCTTATTCCGGTCTCCTCTTAGCTGAACCAGGTGCGTCTTATCAATGCCACAAGCCTCAAGAAAAGTGGATTGAAGTATTAGTGGATTGTCCGGGAACAGAGCAACAATTGTTTACTTATAGTCTACCACCAGATTTGTCGGTAAAATCTGGAGATATAGTAAGCGTATCATTTGGTTTCCGATACCTGGGAGCAATTGTAATTCGCCAGGTAGATTCCCCCCCAGCAGATTTAGAACCAGAGAAGATTAAAGAAGTAGAAAATATCATCGCCACGGGATTTTTTGCTCCTTCTTATTGGCAGTTATTCTCCAAAGTAGCTAATTATTATTATACTGAACTCATAACCGCCATTAGAATTGGACTTCCTCCCGGTGTGTTGGCGCGATCGCAGCGTCGCATTCGTCTCAACACCGAGACCCTACCAAAGGGTGCAGAGCATTTTTGCAACCCGACAGCCAAGGAAATCCTCCAACTACTTCAATCTTCTAAGAGCCAAGATTACAGCGCTCAATATCTCCACAAACAAATTAAAGGAGCCGAGAGAGGACTGCGAGATTTAATCAAACGAGGTTGGGTAGAAAGTTATTTGGCAGCCCCAAAAACTGCCCGTCCCAAACTACAAAAAGCAGTCACCTTGGTAGTTGACTATTCTCTTCCAAATTTAACCAAGCGACAGCAAGAAATTATTGCTGTACTCCGTTCTCACGGGGGAGAATTATGGCTGAATCAATTACTAACCTTAGCTGGCACTACGACAAAAACGGTAGAAGGGTTAGAAGAAAAAGGCTGTATAGTTGTGGAAGCAAGAGAAATACTGCGTCGAGAGGAAGAAGGGGAATATTCTCCTGATGAAGCCAAAGAACTGACCACCTACCAAGAAGAAGCAGTCAAAACCATCTACCAATGCGAGGGATTTGCCGAACTATTACTTCATGGAGTCACAGGTTCTGGGAAAACAGAAGTTTACCTCAGAGCCATCGCCCCCATTCTTTTAGAAGGTAAATCCGCTTTAGTATTAGTGCCGGAAATAGGACTAACTCCCCAACTGACCGACCGTTTCCGCGCTCGTTTCGGCCATCGCGTTTGGGTCTATCACAGCGCTCTCTCCCAAGGAGAACGTTACGATACCTGGCGGCAAATGCTCGCGGGAGAACCCCAAGTAGTAATTGGCACTCGCTCCGCAATCTTCGCCCCCTTACCTCAACTGGGTTTAATTATTCTGGACGAAGAACACGATTCTAGTTTCAAGCAAACCGATCGTCCCCCTACCTATCACGCCCGTACCATTGCCAAATGGCGAGCCGAACTGGAAAACTGTCCCTTAATCCTCGGTTCCGCAACCCCTTCCCTAGAAACTTGGGTGGCAGCCATAGAAAATAGTAAGCTTCCAGAAGCTCCCTGTTACTACTTATCCCTGCCGGAAAGAATCCAATCCAGACCTTTCCCGACCGTAGAAATAGTGGATATGCGGCGAGAATTAGAAAGGGGCAATCGTTCCATTTTTAGCAGTTCCCTGGCTCGCGGGCTGAAACAAATGCAGCAGCAAGGACAACAGGGTATTCTGTTCATTTCCCGACGGGGACACAGTACCTTCGTCTCCTGTCGCAGTTGCGGTTACGTAATCGAATGTCCCCACTGCGACGTTTCCCTCTCCTATCACTACGGTCAAGAAGGAAATAAAGGACTTTTGCGCTGCCATTATTGTAACTACGAGCAAGTACAGCCTCAAGATTGTCCCGAATGCAATTCTCCCTATTTAAAATACTTCGGTACTGGAACTCAACGGGTAGTAGAAGAATTAAAGCGCAAATTTCCCGAATTGCGCACCATTCGTTTCGATAGCGATACCACCCGTACCAAGGGAGCGCACCGCATGCTACTCAGCAGTTTTGCTCGAGGAGAAGCAGATTTATTAGTAGGAACTCAGATGCTCACCAAAGGTTTGGACTTGCCTCAAGTGACTTTAGTGGGAGTAGTGGCAGCAGATGGACTATTGTATAGATCGGATTACAGAGCCTCGGAAAGAGCCTTTCAAACTTTGCTCCAAGTAGCAGGTCGTGGAGGCAGGGGAGATGACCCTGGTAAAGTAATTATCCAAACTTATTCGCCGGACCATCCTGCCTTGCAAGCAGTGGTGCGTGGGGATTGTCAAACCTTTATGGAAACTGAATTAGAAGCCAGGGCAGAATTGGGTTATCCTCCTTACGGGCGTTTAATTTTGCTGCGACTGAGCGGTTTGGATGAGGAAGAAGTGCAAAACAGCGCCACGGTATTGGCAGATGCCTGTATGGAATTAGCAGAATCATCTTGGGAAATTTTAGGACCAGCACCAGCAAGCGTTATGCGAGTTGCTCGTCGTTACCGCTGGCAAATTTTACTCAAGTTTCCTCCAGAAGCCAGTACCACATTGCCCGATTTGACTCAGTTACGAGCTTTAATACCCAAATCCGTTAGTCTGACTATCGATGTTGACCCTCTTAGTATAGATTAGATTTGGAAATAGAAAAAAATCAAACACAGTTATATTAATTTTGAAAAAACATGCTACTACTATAATAGTATTTATAAGTTATTTGCAGATGCTTTAACGTTCGATCCCCCCCAACCCCCCTTAATAAGGGGGGAGAAGAAACTTATACTTTCCTTAATAAAGGGGGAGAAGAAACTCATATTTTCCTTGATAAAGGGGGAGAAAAAACTTAGATTTTTCTTGAGAAGGTGGGAAAAGAAACTTAGATTTTCAAAGTCCCCCTTTGGCAAGGGGGATTTAGGGGGATAAAACCTTTGGCAAGGGGGATTTAGGGGGATAAAACCTTTGGCAAGGGGGATTTAGGGGGATAAAACCTCTTTGTCGCAACTATTTTCGGTTTGATATTAGTATAAGAATTAGCAAAAAAGTTTTAGATGACGAAAATAATTGGTTTAATCAGCGGCACTTCCGTAGATGGAATTGATGCAGCTTTAGTAGAAGTTACAGGCAAAGATTTAGATTTAGCAGTAGAGTTATTAGCAGGAGAAACTTATTCCTATCCCCCTGAGTTGAAAGAGCAAATTTTGGCAGTTTGCGGTGGAGAGCCAATTTCCATGGCCAACTTAGCAAAATTAGACGAGGCGATCGCCCTTCAATTCGCCCTGGCCGCCCAAAAAATTCAACAAGGCCATGCCACTGCTAAATTAATTGGTTCTCACGGTCAGACAGTGTTTCACCTTCCCCCAGAAGAAGCAGCAAACGGACTGGGGTACAGCCAGCAAATAGGAAGAGGAGAATTAATTGCCCACTTAACCCAAATCCCCACAGTCAGCAACTTCCGAGTAGCCGATATAGCAGCGGGAGGTCAAGGAGCGCCCTTAGTGCCGAAAATAGATGTGTATTTATTGGCATCCCCCAATAAATCTCGCTGCGTTCAAAATCTTGGCGGTATTGGCAATTTAACCTACATTCCCCCCAGGAAAGATCCCAACTGGTTAGAGCAAGTTTGCGGCTGGGATACAGGTCCGGCTAACGTTCTTTTAGATTTAGCAGTGCATCGGTTAACTGACGGTAGTCAAACTTTTGACCCTGATGGCAGTTGGGCGGCAACAGGAACTCCCAATAAATCTCTAGTGGAACGCTGGTTACAGCAAGATTTCTTTCAACAACAACCCCCTAAATCTACAGGTAGGGAATTATTTGGAGAAGTTTACCTAGAGCAATGTTGGCAAGATGCTCAGTCAGAGGGATTGAGCGACGCGGATTGGTTGGCCACTTTAACAGAACTCACTGTTGCTTCTATCGCTCACAGCTATAGCAATTTTTTACCCAGCATGCCAGATGAAGTGCTGCTCTGTGGCGGTGGTAGTCGCAATTTGTATTTAAAACAAAGATTACAAAAACTGTTAGACCCAGTTAAAGTACTGACTACCGATGAAGTAGGATTGAATGCAGATTATAAAGAGGCGATCGCCTTTGCCGTTTTAGCTCACTGGCGCTATAACTGTTGTCTACCAGGTAATTTACCTCAAGTTACAGGAGCTAAACAACCCATGTTATTAGGAGATATTCACTTGCCAATAAGTTGATTGGTTCTGAATATACTCGAATCATAATAAGAGTTTCCGAGAAGATCTCAAATAGGTTATATTAAGGAGTATTAGATTGGAGTTTGATTTACCATGAGTGAACCTCGGTTTCCTTCCCCTGAAACGACTCAGCGTCTCCTGACCAACTTGCGCCGCACTCGCTTAGAAATGCGTTACGTAAATCTACAGCTTGAGGCAATTATTGCTGATTTTGACCGTGATATTCGTCAACAAAAACTCCGTCGCCGATAGAAAGATATTTTCAAGTTAGCGATTGGGATAAGGAACCGCAGATAAACGCAGATAAACGCAGATGAATCTCTTATAAAGAGGCGATCGCCTTTGCAGTTTTAGCTCACTGGCGCTATAACTGTTCCTTACCGGGTAATTTACCTCAAGTTACAGGAGCGAAACAACCCATGTTGTTAGGGGATATTCACTTGCCAATAGGTTGATTGGTGGAGTTTTGGTAGGTTGGGTTCAGCGATAGGTAAACCCAACATCATTTGAAAATATATTAATATAGTGTTTTGAATTGAGATGGAAACAAGCTAATGTACATACGATCAACTAAGACTAAGATAGGGACATCAACACCCAAACTCTACGATACAGATTTTCATGCTTGGACCCAGAAACAAGCATTGTTTCTGCGCAATAATCAGTGGAGTGAGTTAGACTTATTGAATCTTATTGAAGAAATTGAATCCTTGGGAAAACAACAACGTCAGGAACTGAGAAATCGTTTAAGTATTTTGATTGGACATTTGTTAAAATGGGAGTATCAACCTGAACGCCGTAGTCGCAGTTGGTTAGCCACTATAAGGGTACAGCGCCGCGATACTTTAAGATTATTAAAGGATAATCCCAGTCTCAAGTCTTATCTTGAAGAAGCTGTAGCAGCAGGATATGAAAATGGTCGGGATTTAGCAATGGGGGAAACTGATTTAGCGGAGCAAACTTTTCCCCAGAATTGTTGTTATAGTTTAAAGGAAATCTTGAATCTTAGTTTTTATCCTGGGGAAGCTAGTGATTTAATTGATTAATTAACTTTACTTCTTTGATTCGATAAACCTAGACGGCGATCGCTTCATATTTTCTATGAAATCTGAAAAAGAATGCTACAGATACAATAATAGTTCAAGATTTTTACAGATAGGCAAAATTTCTATATTAAAAGTCCCCTGCCCCCCTTATTAAGGGGGGATCGAGGGGGGATCGAGGGGGGATTTAGGGGGATAAACCCTATGTGTAGCAATCCTAAACGTATTTGATATTAGATTTGTGTTTAATAAACAGTGGTTTCTCTGGTTAAGTCTATCCTCATGTTTGGTTGCTTGCAGCGTTCCTACTTTAACAAGTCAACAGCCAGAAGTAGTAAACCTAACAGTCTCAGTACCTGCCAGTTTACAAAATGCTATGAAGGCGATCGAACCCCTCTACACCAAGCAAACGCCAAACATTACCATTACTTATAACTTTGGCTCTTCTGGTTCTTTACAGCAACAAATCCAACAGGGAGCGCCAGTAGATATTTTTATTTCAGCAGCTCCGAAACAGATGAATGCTTTGGAATCTAAGGGGCTGTTACTAGAAAAAACAAGACACAATCTTCTTGAAAATCAGATAGTTTTAGTAAGTCCTCAAGAACAAATTGATCTTGCTAATTTTCAACAATTAAATTCTACTCAAATCAGTAAAGTAGCCATGGGCTATCCCGAAAGTGTACCAGCCGGAGAATATGCTAAGGAAGTTCTGACTACTCTTAATTTGTTCCATCGGCTCAAACCCAAGTTGATTTTTGCCAAAGATGTTCGCCAAGTTTTATATTATGTGGAAACAGGGAATGTAGATGCAGGACTGGTGTACGCAACGGACGCAAAACTATCGAATCAAGTTAAACTAGTGGCTACCGCTCCCCCAGATTCTTACTCTCCCATTATCTACCCGGTAGCGGTATTGAAAGATTCTCAAAACGACCATAGTGCTAAACATTTCGTCCAGTTTCTTCTGAGTGACTCAGCTAAAAAAGTGTTCGAGAGCTACGGTTTTACCATAGCGAATATAGCAGTTGACAGTTGATAGCTCCTTCCGTCGAATTCAAAATTCAAAATTCAAAATTCAAAATTTAATTCGTGACGAACATCTGGGCTATTATGGCAGAAACTAGACGAGCCTTGTTACTCTTGGTTTTTAGCTTGTTGTCAATTTTAATATCAAATCTGAAAATGGTTGCTACAGATACATTAGTGAATGATTTCAGCCCAGAAACCGGGTTTCTTCTATTATTTTAAGGGTTAATGCTAAAATTTTGGAAAGAAACCCGGTTTCTCAACCACGGGATAACCTCAATCTATACTATGGTGCAATAAATTATTTGTAGCAATCATTTTTTTATTTCATATAAGATGATTGTCGAGTTATACAATAACCGATTGGTTGCTCTCACTCAATACTAAACATGTTCATAGGCCGGTCATAGATGTACCTCATGAGTCCAAGAAACGCTATAATTAAAAGCAAACAACCAACAACCAACAACCAACAACCAACAACCAACAACCAACAACCAACAACCAATCTAATGGAAGATTTATCTCCCTTATGGATTTCCCTCAAAACTGCTTGCTTCGCTACCATCTTTGCCTTTTTTCTCGGAATTACAGCAGCAGGCTGGATGCTTGTCTATCAAGGAAAAGGGAAAGGAATCATGGACGGTATCTTGACACTTCCTTTAGTGTTACCCCCCACAGTAGTTGGTTTTTTGTTATTATTATTACTAGGCAGAAATAGCCCAGTAGGACAAATGTTGAGGCAATGGGGAATTTCTGTTATCTTCTCCTGGCCCGCAACTGTTATTGCTGCTACCGTAGTTGCCTTTCCCTTGATGTATAAAACCGTACTGGGAGCATTCAAACAAGTAGATGGGGATTTAATTAACTGCGCCCGTACCTTGGGGGCTTCGGAAACTCGAATATTTTGGCAGATATTGCTACCCCTAGCTTGGCCGGGAGTTATGGCCGGCACTATTCTGGCTTTTGCCAGAGCCTTGGGAGAGTTTGGCGCTACTTTAATGCTAGCTGGGAGTATTCCTGGCAAAACCCAAACCATCCCCATCGCTATTTTTTTTGCAGCTGAAGCCGGGAGGATGGAGGAAGCACTAATCTGGGTGTTGATGATGGTGGCCATTGCCCTGGCGGCGATCGCCGTCATTAACTATTGGTCCGATGCTGAAAACTACTCCCAAAATCGGTTAGTAAATTATTGCGCCATCTCAATCAATAGTTGGTGGTGGATTATCAGTCACTGGTTACTCAGTTGGCGCAAAACAATAACTCCCAAATCCAAAGAAGAACCAAAGAAACAACTTACAACTCAAACCCAAGGACTGTTAGTAGATTTAAAAAAAGATTTAGGAGATAGCTTCACCCTGTCTGCCAAGTTTACTCACCAGGGTAAGCCCTTGGGAATCTTAGGACCCTCTGGTTCTGGCAAAAGTCTGACTTTGCGCTGCATTGCTGGTTTGGAAACACCAACTCAAGGTCGCATTATTTTAAACGGACGAGTTCTGTTTGATTCCCAACAGGGTATTAACGTTCCTCCTCACCAACGCCGTATTGGTTTTGTCTTTCAAAACTACGCCCTCTTTCCTCACATGAAAGTAGCTGACAACATCGGCTTTGGTCTCCACCAATTACCCAAAGCCCAAAGGAAAGAACAGGTGTGGAAATACATGGAACTCATGCAATTACAGGGGCTGGAAAACCGTTACCCTCACCAACTTTCAGGAGGACAACAACAGCGGGTAGCCTTGGCAAGAGCAATGGCGATCGCTCCAGAAACTTTGCTCTTAGATGAACCTCTTTCAGCCCTTGATACTTATTTACGCCATCGCATCGAAAAGCTATTAACTGAGGTTTTCTCTACTTATGAAGGATTCACTCTCTTCGTCACTCATAAGTTGGAGGAAGCTTACCGGGTCTGCGGTAATCTCTTGGTATTATCCCAAGGAGAAGTTATTGCCTTTGGTCCTAAAGAAGATATTTTCGAGCATCCTCCTACTTTTAGGGTAGCACAATTAACAGAGTGCAAAAACTTTTCTCGGGTTGAAATTCTTGACCATCAGAGAATTAAAGCCCTAGACTGGGGTTGTACTCTCCAAGTGGTGGAATCTGGAAGCAACCAAATTCAATATGTGGGTATACGGGCCCATCATCTCATTTTCTCCCCAGAGCCAAATCTAGAGAATACTTTTCCTTGTTGGCTAGTAACCATGAGCGAAACTCAGCATCGGGTTACCCTTTATCTAAGTTTACATGGTTTCCCCATGAATACTCACAACTACCAACTACAAGCTGAAGTCTATAAAGAAAAATGGAATAATCTTAAAGATGCCCCATTTCCATGGTACGTCCGTTTAGATCCATTTAGATTGATTTTGATGGCAAGTTGATTGAATTTTTATTTTCCCATTATATCAATAGATGTTGGAACATACCACGGCACATCACTCTCTGTTTCATGGACTTTATCTGCAACCCCCAGCACAAGAGCAAAAAGAGCCATTCTCACTGCAATTCCGTTATCTGTCTGCCTGAAAATAGCCAAACTTTGGTGATTGTTTAGATCGTTATTCAATTCATTAGACTGTGGTCTGCTATCTCGTGGTAAAGGATGCATTATCAAAGTATCTGGACGACAATAGCGATCATATATTTGTCTGTCGATTCTATAATGCCCTTGAAACTTCAAAAAATCTTGTTTATTCGCGAAACGCTCCTCTTGAATTCTGGTAAGATAAATAATATCTACATCCCTAATACTTTCAAACAATTCTTGAGTTTGCACAACTGAGTGTCCCGCATCTATAATGTTTTTGACAATTTTTTGCGGCATTTGGAGTGCCTCTGGTGCAATAAAAATAAACCTTATATCTTCAAACAACAATAACAATTTAGCCAAAGAATGTACGGTACGACCGTATTTCATATCTCCTATCATGGCAATAGTTAGCTTATTAATTTTATCAAAGTCTCTTTCTTTTTCTTTATAGATAGTGTAAAGATCTAGTAGAGCCTGTGTAGGATGTTCACCAGTACCATCACCTCCGTTAATGATCGGGATATTAGTTGCATTGGCAAACTGGAGTACAGAGCCCTCCTGAGGATGACGAACAACTAACACATCAACATAACCACTTATTACTCTGCTGGTATCGAAAATAGACTCTCCTTTTGCCATAGAGGAAAATTGAAATCCAACCACATCACGCACACAGCCTCCTAGTCGATTAAACGCAGCTCCAAAACTTAGCCTTGAGCGAGTGCTTGCTTCAAAAAAAAGATTCCCTAGTATAGCCCCTTCCAGTACCCTGGTTTTTTTTGTGCGTAAAGCATAGGGAGTCATTACATCAGCTACTTTAAATAGGTTGTATATGCCTTCTAAATTGAATTGATTGACTGATAGTATATGGGAGCCTTTGAATTTCATTAGACTTGATCCAAAATAAGGTAAAAATTGTCCTCGTTTTATTTTGGGCTATGATTGCCTAGATTTAAGCAATTGTAATAAAACGCTGACTCACGGGGTAGTTAAGTTATGCGATTTCCATGTATAGCACTACGCATTTAGGTTAGGACATTAATAAAGCCTGAAACCTAGTCATAGCCTCTGAATGAATTTTGAATTTCTCAGTTTGAATTGCGCGTAGCGCTATACTTCTTAGAAATATATCGATCTAAACTTGTTTTTTGTAACCTACGATACAAGGCGAGTAGCCTTGGCAAGAGCAATGGCGATCGCGCCAGAAGGGTTGCTCTTAGATGAACCTCTTTCCCCCGTAGAACTGGCCTTCGATTATAAAGAGGCGAGTTCTACCGGGTTCTGCGCGGGTTCTTGGCAGATCCCTGGGGGTGTGGTCAAAAGTAGTTGTTTGTGTCTGAATATGTAGAAAGTCAATTGTGGGGTAGCCCCCCTTCGGCGACCCGGTCCCAGAGGGTCGTCGAAGGGCTGGGCAAGTCTGGGCTGCCTTAGAGTAAGCCGCTACTATTGAGAAGATAAAATTCTCAACTGTTTTTGACCACACCCGATCCCTGGAGGATCCCATTTGCCATTTTAGCTCCCTGGCGCTTAACGGTAATTATTGATAACTGCTATATTATTTGGAGAGAGAGTATCTCAACATCTTTAAAAAGAATTCCATTTGGTGCAGCGGCTTGTTTAGATATAATAGAAAAAGCAAACAAGACATTTGTCAGGTCAATGCTAGGCTCAGAGTTCGGAAATTCCACAGCGGTGGCAAAAAAATAGCTAAGGAGATTCATTGTGGCTCATCGCTTTTTAATTGAAGCAGGACGCTGGATCATCCAGGGAAATTGGTTAAAACGCAACGAAATGCCGATCGCTGTTAAAGGGAAAACAATTATTGCTTGGAGCCAGGAAAATTGGTTCACGATGGTCACCAAGCTAGTATATCCCGGTAGCAACCATGATGGAATTTCATTTCAGTATCGAGGACGTCTCGACAGTGGAGAAAGTCACTACACTTATGTTTTACAGCAAAGTCTTTTGGGACGGGTTGAAGGAGAGGGGTGGATCGGACAAAAATCCATTATTCAGCGTTACTGGGTATTAGGCGATCGCCACCGTAGAAGCGGTTTTGAAACTTTTTATCGCCTTAATGATGTATCCTACCTTTTATCCTGTGGTATCTTAGCCGGACACTACTAACAACGCGACAATGGAAGCAATTCTAGAGCGTCAAGTCTAATTTTTAGTTCACCACAAATCAATTTAGTTGATCATGACAGACCCTAATCTTAACCGCGTACTCGCTAACCGCTATCAACTCGTTGAGTTGGTTGGGGAAGGTTCTATGGGTCGAGTGTATCGTGCTAAAGATATCTTACTAGGCAGTGTAACTGTAGCGGTTAAATTTCTGTCCCAAATGCTGCTCAATAAAAAAATGCGGCAGCGCTTTGAGCGAGAAGCGACTATCTGCGCTCTCTTGGGAGAAAAAAGCATTCATATAGTTCGCGTTCGTGACTATGGAGTGGATGATAACGATATTCCTTATTACGTCATGGAATATCTTCAAGGAGAATCTCTGAGCGAGATTATTCAGTCCGACCCCCTTTCCTTATCTAGATTTTGCAATATTACTCGTCAAATTTGTGTTGGCATGAAGTCAGCCCATGAAGGAATTTCTTTTAATGAAGAACTTTGTCCCATCATTCATCGGGATATTAAACCAAGTAATATTCTGGTCTTGGAAAATCCTACCATAGGGGAATTGGTTAAAGTATTAGATTTTGGCATCGCTAAACTCATTCAATCTAGCAGCACCATGACTCATTCCTTTATGGGAACTCTCGCTTATTGTTCCCCGGAGCAAATGGAAGGCAGGGAACTAGATAGTCGCTCTGATATTTACAGCCTTGGGGTGATGATGTATGAGATGCTGACGGGGGAAATGCCTTTGCTCCCAGAAACATCTTCTTTTGGTAGTTGGTATAAAGCGCATCATTACTTGGAACCGGAACCATTTAGCCTAGAACTAAACTTGCCAACACCGCTGCAAAATCTCGTGATGAAGTGTCTGGCGAAATCACCAAATGCTCGTCCCCAAAGGGTTAGCGAAATTTCTCAAGCTTTAGAAGATCTAGCACAAAGAGATAGCGATATTACTTTAGGAAAGATTCTGCCAGACGAAGACGATATTTCGCAAAAAGAAACGGTTTATTATTCTCATCATGATAATCGAATTCCTATTGAAGACTCTATTGATGATTATTTTGATGAAATTTGTTTAAAATCTTCTTGGCCAAAAGACAAACCTCAGCGAAAAATTGTTTTTCCCGCTTTGATTCCCACTGAAACAGTACCTATTCCCAGTTTGTGGGTTATGCTAGATGCCGCAGATATGATCAAACGCAAGTCTAGCACTCGCTACAACCAATTTCTATTTATGAACAAACCCCATCCCATGATGCTGTGGATTACCGTTCTTTATAAACAGGAATACGGGCCTCGGTGGTTGCCTTGCTATCTAGACTTGAAAACCAATGCAGGTGAACGTTTAACTCGTATTTTGGGAGAAAAAGGTTCTTACAGAATCTTGCTTTTTTCTCTGAATAATCTTCAGAGTTGCGAACATCTAATGTATGCTAGTATTGCTCCTAAACAGTGTAAACTGCTCCAAGAATGGGCAGATAGTAGCAAAAAATCACAAGGAAGTAACAACTCGAAGATTAGCAAGCAAAAATTAAAGCAAGAGTTTGAAAAATTGAAACCAAAAATTTTGATGAAGCTAGAAGGAGTTAATCCCCACTCTGGTAATATCTCTGGTTGAGAATCAGAATAAACAATGAGCAAAGAACAATTAAAAATTTTCTCTGCTATTCTACTATAATAGGACTTACGCCAACAAGCCTAGAAACCGGGTTTGGAGTCGGGATAAAATGGCCAAACCCAGAGTTTTGGTTGAGAAACCCGGTTTCTGCGTAAGTCCTATATAAGTCAATTTTATTTTTTTCGGCCAAAAAATAAAATTGGAAACCAACTCCGACGTAGGAGTTCGTTAGCCACACTGGGAACTGTCCACTGGAGTAAACTACTACGGCGATCGCCTCCCATAGCAATAGCACTAATATCATGAGTTAAAGCAGTATTTAAAATCTCTTGTAACGGATTCCCAAGTCTCACTTCCATTTCTACTTCCAATCCCAGATTAGTCAAATCTTGTTTCACCACCTCTAACTTAGCCCTTGCTTCCTGGACAAAATATTCTGGGGCAATTTCCCGGCGACCTTTATCTTCCACGACCCAACAGAGCAAGCATTTTTCAATTGCCTTGTTAGAATTAGCTAGCAGTCCTTTGATTTGTTCGATTTGGTAATGAGCTGCTGTGCTATCATTGTAAGGGATTAATAGGTAGCGCCAAAGATGCTCACAGCGCAAAGTTAGTTCTTCCGTTGTATAAGTAGAAATCAGCTGAGGACGGAAAATCATCAGCGGTTTGGCGGTTAATTTGGCCAACTCCATAGTAGTACTGCCAAAAATCTTTTCTTCCAGAGCGCTCCGAATAGGAGTGCCAACGATAACGACATCGATTGGATAGGATGCGAGAACCCGAGGAATGGTATCTATAGGTCGTCCGGAAGCAACTTCAACTTTCACTTCTATATCTTTGGGAACTGATTGCAATGCTCTGGAGAGAGTAGATTTAGCTGTTTCAATTTTCCCCTCATCTACCCTAGGGATTTCTCCTTCTTCCCATAAAGGGACGCTGTGAAAAAAGATGATTTGTTTGAGACCAACTTGAGCTAAACTAGGAACGAAATAGATCAGGCGATCTAAACCGTCGGACAAGTCAGTACAAATTAAGCAGGTTTGGAACATGTGAGATAACGATCAAATTAATTTACCATTGCAATCAAGTTAGCATATAAGCTAGGGATGAAGATAACCAATAATATTAGTTATTATTGGTTTGTTTTTGGTCATATTATGACTGCCTTTACTTTTAAGAGGTAGGAGGCCGTGGAGCGATAACAGGGAAATTTGAAAAAGTTGATTATTTTTCTTGACACAAGAAAATTTATATGATACGTTGCATAAGCCTCCTGTGAGACAGGTCTGCACAATTGCTCAAGATGGAAAAGGTGAAGATTAGATTGACTCGAGATAATCTCAGAATAGTCTTCCCAAGATGTAAACATTCTGTAATAATCAGAAGAGAAGCAAAATTGAGGTTAGTTCTGCTAGCAGGATTGTGGAGAGTGAAAACAAGATTTTCAGCTCTCATTCAGCCTACGGAGCCAGAGGAAAGAAGATTTTGACAAGTATACCAGATATTGTAAACAATTGCAAGGGTTGTCAAGAAACTCTTTGTTTATCAATATCTTGGCAAATTTTGGCCATCAGTTTTGAGACTAGGAGATGGCATTGCTGATGCTGCCACAAGTTTTTGACCAATCTGAATTTGGAGGTTAATTTCATGTCCGTTCGTCTGTATGTAGGTAATTTACCCAAAGAAGAGGTAGAACGCCAAGCTCTGCAAGAAATGTTTGCCGATGCTGGTAACTCAGTTTCCACCAAAGTAATTAAAGATCGTAAAACTGGCAAATGCCGTGGTTTTGCTTTCGTCACCGTCCCAACGGATGAAGTGGCTGACCAATTCATCGAAAAGTTCAACGGTCAGTCTTTTATGGACAGTCCCTTGAAAATTGAAAAAGCTTTACCTCGTTCTAAGAATAAAGGTAAAGAAGAGTCTGCATCTGAATCTGGAACCCCATCGCCATCCCCATCGCCATCTCCATCTCCATCTCCATCTGCGACGGCAGTGAAAGAAAAACCCACACCTAGCAATGGAGGTAGAACTCGCAGTCCCAAGCGTTCCAAACGCAACACACCTGTTAGCAATAAGGACACGGATTCCATTCAACCAGATCCCCGTTGGGCAGCTGAGTTGGCTAAGTTAAAGGAAATGCTTGTGGCTCAAACCAGCAATACTTAAACTGCTGTGGGTCAATTATTTCTGCTGCGCTGTATTTAAGACTGATGGAAATAAATTGTTGTTAGTTGGTAGTGGAAAACATCACCTTGAGTTTTGCTTCTACCGACTGGCGACTTGCGGCGAAACCTTCGGCAGGCTCAGGGACCACCAAGCCCAACTGCTGCTGGCTATTTAACAAAAGAAAATAAGAATCAAAAGAAAATAAAAGGAGTTTTCACAATGGCAGAAGAAATCGATCCAATAAAGGTGATGAAAGAAGAAGTGGGCAAAGCGGCAGCCGATCGCGTTCAGTCCAACTCCATTGTAGGTTTAGGAACTGGTTCCACCACAGCTTATGCGATTCAGTATCTAGGGTCGCGCTTGCAACAAGGAGAGTTGGAAAACATTCTGGGCATTCCCACTTCTTTTCAAGCAGAAGTTTTAGCCAAAAAATACGGCATTCCTTTAACTACTTTAGATGCTGCAGATCGGATTGACATCGCCATCGACGGTGCTGATGAAGTAGACCCTCAGAAAAATTTGATTAAAGGAGGGGGTGCAGCTCATACCCGAGAAAAAGTAGTGGATTCTTTGGCAGAGTCATTTATTGTAGTAGTAGATAGCGGTAAGTTAGTAGATAAACTTGGTTCTACTTTTAAGCTACCAGTAGAAGTAATTCCCATGGCAGTTGCTCCAGTGATGAGGAGTTTGGAAAAATTAGGAGGGAAACCAGAGCTGCGCATGGGAATCAAGAAAGCTGGACCTGTGGTCACGGATCAGGGTAATTTAGTAATTGACGTTCAGTACGAAAGTATTGACGACCCAGCTAGTTTGGAAGTTAAGATTAATAACCTGCCTGGAGTATTGGAAAATGGCTTATTTGTAGGAGTAGCCGATGTAATTTTAGTGGGAGAAATTCAAGATGGTAAGCCTGTAGTGAGAAAGATGTAAATAGGTGTAGTCAAAAGTAGTTGTTTGGGGCTGAATATATGCATTTGTAAATTGTGGGGTAGCCCTCTGGGCTGCCTAACTTTGAGACATGAATAAATAAAAACTAGCGAGCGGCTTTTTCCTCTGCATCCTCTGCGCCTCTGCGGTTTATTATTATTTCAGATCTTGATTCAGCAACGCCATCTAATGAATATAGCTGTAACGCTAGCACGACTGATAAACTCCGCACTTTCCAGCCTTTTTTCGTAACCCTCTAATCTAATTTGCTGTCTAATTTTTCTTCAATTCGCTTCAACTCTCCTTTTGTCTCCGTGAAACCAACGTCTACTTTCTTGTCTAAACCGAGAATTAATTCTTTCAACTCTCTAAAGTCCTTGTCTGTCATGATTTTACTCCTGTTTACAGATACTGGCTATCATCTTTTGATTATTTTGGATTACTAGAAGCTCTTATGCGATTAAGATTTAGTTGGAAAAGAATATAAGTTTAGCAAGACCACCAACAAGTCCAGCAAATCCAATGAATATAGCTGTAACGCTAGCACGACTGATAAACTCCGCACTTGCCAGTCGTTTTTCATAACCATCTAATTTGTTGTCTAATTTTTCTTCAATTCGCTTTAACTCCACATCAATACGTTTGAACTCTCCTTTTACCTCGGCAAAACCAACATCTACTTTGGCAAAACCAACGTCTACTTTCTTGTCTAAACCGAGAATTAGTTCTTTCAACTCTCTAAAGTCTTTGTCTGTCATGATTTTACTTTTGTGATTGTGCTATAATTATATGATATAGCGCTTCGCGCTGATGTCGTTACATACTACATTTTTTATACAAAGGTGCTGCATCTGCTGCATCACCTTTGTACAAAGCGAAAGGGGCATTTTTCTTATTAACCTCTTAATTGTTCATTGTTAATTGTTCATTGCTCATTGCTATAGCAGCCTATAATTGGCAACTGCAATAATTATCCGTCAACTCCACGAGGAATAAAGCGAATTTCAATTCTGCGTCTGCTAGCATTTTCTAGTGGTTCATCTGGGTCAGCTAATTTTCCTGACGGGAGATATAATTAGAATGCAGAATAGAAGTACTTTTGATTATTTGATACTAAAGTAATATCTTTAGCAATCTTTTTGAAGTTATTTTTATTACTTGCAGCTCTGAAATGGGGTCAAGATTTAAGATTTAGTTGGAAAAGAATATAAGTTTAGCAAGACCACCAACAAGTCCAGCAAATCCAATGAATATAGCTGTAACGCTAGCACGACTGATAAACTCCGCACTTGCCAGTCTTTTTTCGTAACCATCTAATTTGTCGTCTAATTTTTGTTCAATTCGCTTCAACTCTCCTTTTATCTCAGTGAAACCAACGTCTACTTTTGCGTTTATCTCCGTCAAACCAACGTCTACTTTCTTGTCTAAACCGAGAATTAATTCTTTCAACTCTCTAAAGTCTTTGTCTGTCATGATTTTACTTGTGTGATTGTGCTAACATTATATTATAGCAGCCTATAATTGGCAACTGCAATAATTATTCTTTAACTCCAGGAGTAATAAAGCCAATTTCAATTCTGCGTCTGCTGGCATTTTCTGGTGGTTGATCTGGGTCAGCTAATTTTCCTGAAGGGAGATATATAGCGTTTCTCGCAGTTATGAGGTACAGTCTTCTTTGAGGTTTTACCTGTCTTGATGCAGTGTATCGCTATTCCCCTCCCAGG
>JH610877.1 GCA_000252485.1 Prochloron didemni P4-Papua_New_Guinea
TATGAGAATTGCTATAATTAGAATGGAGAATAGAAGTATTTTTGATTATTTGATACTAAAGTAATATCTTTAGCAATCTTTTTGAAGTTATTTTTATTACTTGCAGCTCTGAAATGGGGTCAAGATTTAAGATTTAGTTGGAAAAGAATATAAGTTTAGCAAGACCACCAACAAGTCCAGCAAATCCAATGAATATAGCTGTAACGCTAGCACGACTGATAAACTCCGCACTTGCCAGTCGTTTTTCATAACCATCTAATTTGTTGTCTAATTTTTGTTCAATTCGCTTCAACTCTCCTTTTATCTCAGTGAAACCAACGTCTACTTTTTTGTTTGTCTCCGTCAAACCAACATCTACTTTTTTGTTTATCTCCGTCAAACCAACATCTACTTTTTTGTTTATCTCCGTCAAACCAATTTCTACTTTTTTGTTTATCTCAGTGAAACCAACGTCTACTTTTGCGTTTATCTCCGTCAAACCAACGTCTACTTTCTTGTCTAAACGGAGAATTAATTCTTTCAACTCTCTAAAGTCTTTATCTGTCATGATTTTACTTTTGTCATTGTCCTATAATCATATGATAGCAGCCTATAATTGGTAAATGCTATAATTATTCTTTAACTCCAGGAGGAATAAAGCGAATTTCAATTCTGCGTCTGCTGGCATTATCTGGGGGTGAGTCAGGGTCAGCTAATTCCCCTGAAGGGAGATATAATTGAGCTGCGGAATAGGCGCGGAATTTTACATCTTCAAAACGACCTGTTTGCTGTAAGTATTGGACTACGGCTAAAGCCCGCATTAAGCCCAAATCAGCATTGGAACCTGGAGTTAGAATGGTAACAGATTCTTCTCCATTGGCTACTTCGAGTAACATTTCGTCTAGATTGCTATCAGGATTGGTAATATTTTGACCGTCAGTATGACCTACTACGCTAACAAACTCGAGAGGTTTTTTTTTGACAATAGTTTCAATTTTGGGAACTACTTCATTTTCGAGATATTCTATTAGTTCTTTGTTTAAGTTAGCACTTCTGGGTTCAAAATTAAAATTACCTGATTCAGCATCTATGACAATAGGTTGTGCTGCTTCTAAAGCTTCAACTTGTGCTTCTAGTTTAGCATTGACTACCCAGATTCTTAGTAATGCTATCAACAAAAATAAACTAAGAATCATGAAGGCGTTAGACATTAAATCTGTAAATGGTTGCCAGACATTTAAGTTGTGGTTGGAGTCTAAATAACGAGAACGACGACTCATAATAATTTGTTGTTTGTTATTAGTTGTTTGTTATTAGTTGTTTGTTGTTTGTTATTTGTTGTTTGTTGTTTGTTGTTTGTTATTAGTTGTTTGTTGTTTATGAATTTTGGCTGCTATTTTCAATCATAGTATTCATTCAATCATAGTTTGTTGCCTGCACTGAGCGTAGTCGAAGTGTTTGTTGTTTGTTATTTAGGAACTATCTTTCGGGATAGGTTGCTGTAAATAATTGCATTTAGAAAGACAAAACCCTTACAGGGTCTAAATTTGACCCCATTTAAGCCCCACCATATTATTCCAACTTTTCAAAAAAAGTTAATGATTAAATAGTGGCAGCCTGCTGGAACTTCCCAAAAGTTTTCATCGTAATAACCTGGTCCGGGTCAATATCAATCCAAAGCACAGCCCCACAAGGTAAAGGGTTATTAGGTCTGTAGACTACTCTCGCCTTGGCTGGAATGTCAGCAGTATGGCAGAAGTGGGTTTTAGATCCAATTCTGACCGAGATTGGGGGTAAATTAACACCGAACTTCTTATTAAAACCAAAAATTTTTCTGTTGATGTGAATCCTCGTTAGAGAGGTGCGGCGCTTCTTGTTCCAAGTGCCTTCCGGACCCCGCTTTCCTTTTGTAATCTGGGGCATTCCTTTTTTCAAGGGAATGAGCCAGCGGCGACCTTGTTTATAGGCCCCCTTCACTCTTCCTTGCTGTAAAAGTTGACGCAACCGGACAACGCTGATGTTGAGGAGGAATGCTGCTTCCTTTGTGGCGATATAGTTTTCTTGGGTTAAAGTCTTTGGTTTATTGGACATTGTTTGATATTGTTTTGACGATATAGTTTTAGTGTAAGCAAAAAAAGAGCTGATGTCAACTCCTGGTGGCCAGTTTTAAAATTTTGTTACAAAGCTTGACAATCAGCAGGTTTTGTGTTACTTCAGAAAAAAAGTTGACAGTTCAATAGTCGCGGCTTACTATATGGCAGCCCATCCGGCTACCCCACGATTGACTTTCTACATATTCAGCCAATTAACAAGTTTTAGCTCTTTGATCCTTGAGAAGTGCTTTTGATTATTGGAGACCAAAGTAATATGAAATCCGAAAAAGAATGCTACAGATACAATAAAAGTTCAAGAGCTTTTACGGATAGGGCAACGCTTATATGTTAAAAGTCCCCCTTTGGTAAGGCTTGCCCAGAGGGTCGTCGAAGGGGGGATTTAGGGGGATAGAAGCTATTTGTAGCAACAATTATCATATTTTATATAATATCTTTAGCGATACAGATACTGGCTATCATCAAATCCAGATCTGCTATAAGCATTCCTCTTTTTTTTAGGTCTGCTTTCTGGTTGGCAAAAATATCCGCTGATTGTGCGTCATATTCCAGGATGGCAATATCTTCTAAAAATTCAGCAATTGTTTGCAGGAGAACTTCTCTTTTGTTCGAGTTTGAGTAAGCACCAAATTTTAGCTCGGAATAATTAATAATAGTTGTGCTTATTTCATTTAAAGGAGTTGTGGCTATTTTTGATACTATGCTTTTTTCTCCTCGGAAGAAATAACTGATTATGTCCGTATCTAAGCAATACATTATAACTGAGCAATGTCCTTATTGACTCGGTTATATTTTATCTCTTTCATGAGGTTATCTCGCTCCTCTTCACTAAGGATTCCAGCATATTTCAGCAAAGGATGTTTCTCCGAGGAACATCTTGTTTTGGTTTCTTGGATTACAGCAGTAGGAGCGACATACCTGTCTGCTACGTTGCCGTTAACATTATCTTGATTTAGTCTGTTTAGTTGTTGTAACATAGCACTTTTCTTTTTGGAGTTGTTTTTATTACTTGTAGCTCTTAAATGGTATCGAGATTAAGGTTTAGTTGGAAAAGAATATAAGTTTAGCAAGACCACCAACAAGTCCAGCAAATCCAATGAATATAGCCATCACGCTAGCACGACTGATAAACTCCGCACCTTCCAGTCTTTTTCCGTAACCATCTAATTTGTTGTCTAATTTTTCTTCAATTCGCTTTAACTCCACATCAATACGTTTGAACTCTCCTTTTACCTCGGCAAAACCAACATCTACTTTCTTATCTATTTTGGCAAAACCAACATCTACTTTCTTATCTATGTCGTTTACTTTCCGATCTATGTTGTTAATTTGAGCTTTCAGGTCCAAGATTAATTCTCTGAATTCTCCAAAGTCTTTGTCTGTCATGATTTTAGTTTTGTGATTGTTCTACAATTATATGATAGCAGTCTATAATTGGCAACTGCAATAATTATTCTTTAACTCCAGGAGGAATGAAGCGAATTTCAATTCTTCGTCTGCTGGCATTATCTTGGGGTGAGTCAGGGTCAGCTAATTCCCCTGAAGAGAGATATAATTGGGCTGCGGAATAGGCGCGGAATTTTACACCTTCAAAATGACTTGTTTTTTGTAAGAATTGTACTACGGCTAAAGCCCGCATTAAGCCCAAATCAGCATTGGAACCTGGAGTTAGAATGGTAACAGATTCTTCTCCATTGGCTACTTCGAGTAACATTTCGTCTAGATTGCTATCAGGATTGGTAACATTTTGACCGTCAGTATGACCTACTACGCTAACAAAATCGAGAGGTTTTTCCTTGACAATAGTTTCAATTTTGGGAACTACTTCATTTTCGAGATATTCTATTAGTTCTTTGTTTAAGTTAGCACTTCTGGGTTCAAAATTAAAATTACCTGATTCAGCATCTATGACAATAGGTTGTGCTGCTTCTAAAGCTTCAACTTGTGCTTCTAGTTTAGCATTGACTACCCAAATTCTTAATAATGCTATCAACAAAAATAAACTAAGAATCATGAAGGCGTTAGACATTAAGTCTGTAAATGGTTGCCAGACGTTTAAGTTGTGTTTGGAGTCTAAATATCTAGAACGACGCATAACTAAATCTCTCAATAACTATCAGCGCCTATCTATATTTCTTAATAAAGCGATAAAACCAGCTTGCTCGGTTTAGCTCTATTATGCAAGTCATCACGAGAATTGAGCAAGGCAATCCAATAACCAGTATCTGCAAAAACTTTTCTCACTGGTCATTATTTCCTAAAGTGGAATAACGCTCAAAGTTTCTTGCTAAATCGGTGGGTATTTTAGCCAATTCCTCATCAGGAATTTGTTTCCCAATTTCCACTACAATTTCCCAAATAGGACGATCGTCATAATCGGAGGAAAGATTTTTCACCTCTCGTATCTTGCCATTGATATTATCTTGATTAGGTTTTTGTATTTGTTGTACCATAGCACTTTTTTTGATTAGACATCGTAAGAATTGGTTATGAAACCCTTATATATCAAGATTGCACCCCTAGTTTTTGGAGATGTCTATTGTTTTTGATTACTAGAAGCTCTTAAAATCAGATTGAGATTAGTTGGAAAAGAATATAAGTTTAGCAAGACCACCAGCAAGTCCAATGAATATAGCCGTAACGCTAGCACGACTGATAAACTCCGCACCTTCCAGTCTTTTTCCGTAACCATCTAATTTGTTGTCTAATTTTTGTTCAATTCGCTTTAATTCCACATCAATACGTTTGAACTCTCCTTTTACCTCGGCAAAACCAACATCTACTTTCTTATCTATTTTGGTAAAACCAACATCTACTTTCTTATCTATTTCGGCAAAACCAACATCTACTTTCTTATCTATGTTGTTAATTTGATCTTTCAGATCCAAGATTAATTCTCTTAATTCTCCAAAGTCTTTGTCTGTCATGATTTTATTTTTATGGTTGTGTTACCACTACACTCTAACATGAATGTTCAATAATTGCTCACTTTTAGATGAGTAAAATGGATCTCGGTTTTGTGACTTCCCCAGAAGACTTACGCGGTAAGGCTTTTAGTTCAGGCGATCGCCACCTATACAAAAGGTCTAGAATTCAGACATGGCAAATGTTGTCCGAGAGTGATAGAAGAGGGATATTTCCTACAAATAGTTTATTTTTCGTAGGTTGGGTTGAGGTAACGAAACCCTTCGGCTACGCTCAGGGCAAGCCCAACACAACTTGGTGCTGTTGGGTAGTCGAAGGGTTTCGCTATCGGGAGTGCCAACCTACAATTGCTGATAACACTATTGGATCTGTTTTAATTTTGTTACTGTAGCTTAGTAGCAATATCTCCGAGCAACTTTTGATTATTGTTCTTGAAACGTTCCAGAGAAATTCCTAGGTTTTTCATATGTTCTACTCCTTCTTCTAGTTTATTAGAAACTGTTCTGAAAGAATGTAGGCCATCTAGATTTAATTGTTTAACAACTTGTTGAAATTCTTCTATATTTTGCGCTCCTACTCTTAGCTGGCTGGCAATTTCTCTTAGAGACTGTTGATGATTTGTAGACAATTGGCTCAATTGTTCTATTTGTTGATTTAAACTACTGGCTTGTTTTTCTCCTGTTTGTACCATGTGGTTAACTCCATCTTGAAGTTGAGTTATATTCGCGCCTAATTTTTCCAAGTTTTTCGTCAGTAAGTTCAGACTATTTTCATAAGAACTATTGAACTGCTGGACTGTTTTGTTGAAAGTTTCTATGTTGTTGAATCCTTCCTCTAGCTTAGTGGTCAGGTTGTTGAGAGACTGTTGATTATTGTTATCGAAATCTTGAAGAGCAAGACCGAATTCTGCGATGTTATCCGCTCCTTGTTCCAGTTTTGTGGCGATGGTACTGAAAGATGTTTGATTATTTTGATTCAATTGCTCCACAACGGTTGTAAATGCTTGTAGATTAGTTGCTCCTTGCTCCAGTTTGCTAGAAATATCGTTCAAGTTTTGTTGATGATTATCAGATAATTCCTTTATTTGTGCTGACTGTCGCTCCAAGCTATTTACTTGTTGTTCTCCTAATTCGACCATTTCGTCAGTAGAACGTTGAAATAAAGAAATCGCCCCTTCCACAGATGCTGTAGCACGTTGTAAATTGGATACTGATTGAGAAAAATCTCGTTGGATAGTCTCTAGTTTGTTGCTAGCTTCTAGGAGGCGATCGGCAAATTTACTTTGTTTGATTGTTACTGATGCTGCTTGAAAAGTTGTTGCACTTTCCTGCAAGATTCCAGTTGTCGCCTTAAACTCTTCAGCTCCTTGCAATAAAGTAGTAGAAGATAGTTTAATGCCTTCATAAACCTGTTCTGCTAGCTGGTGAGATTTTTCATTTTGTGCAGCAATTCTATCTGCTGCTCCACCCATAGTTTTCTCTAATACTCTCTCCACATTGTCATGAAATCTATTCAAAAATTGATTTTGGGTTTCAACCATGAGGTTGACAGCTTTATCTAAACGAGTATAACCATCTATAGTTGGCTGTAAAACATTATCGAGATAATCTTCTAAAGAACTAATTAACTCGTATTTAGCCAAACTGGTATTGCACCGCAGATTAACTAAGGTCAAAACTGAACTGCAAATAATCGCAATTAAACTAGTGTTAAAAGCAATTGCCATTCCTTGTAGAGGTTCCTCAAATATAGCCTCAAAATCTAAATTTTCCAGATTGTTACCACTGAACTTATCGAAATCCAGGTTGTTGGTCAGGCTATGCAAGTTCGTAACTATACCCAAAAAAGTACCAAATAAACCAAAAGATAGCAACAGATTGGGTAAGAAGCGGCTAAATTGCTCCCATTTATCGCAATTTAGATTAAAATGGAAAAAGCTGAATGTTTCTTCGCTATAAATTCCATCTACTAAAGCGCCAGTATTAACTTGTTCTAAGTTTTTGCTGGCTTCCTCAAATCTTTCCTCAAGTCTGTTAAGAATTGCCGGTTTTTGTTTTCGACTCGGTTTTCGACTCGGTTCTTTTAAGATTAATTTTACTTTCTTGGTTGAATATAATAGATGCTTATAAAGAGTGCGACGCAGTACGACGAGAGCTATAGTGGGTAAAACTATTAGTACTACAGACAGGAAAATAAGATACCCAGTTAATAGATCCAAATTAAACATATTTTTTCTCCGATTAGTATTCTAAGAGTAATTGTAGGTTGGGTTGAGCGATAGCGAAACCCAACAGCACCAAACCAAGTTGTGTTGGGCTTGCCCTGAGCGTAGCCGAAGGGTTTCGTGACCTCAACCCAACCTACGAAAAAGAAACTATTTGTAGCAAATATTCTTGTAATTCATATTACTATAACTGGTAGGGTGGGCATTGCCCACCACATCGCAGCAGGAGCAAAATTAAGCTAGAAGGGGTGCGGTCAAAAACAGTTGAATTTGAAGTCACGGCTTACCTTGAAAGCTAGGCAGCCCAGAGGGCTACCCCACCATTGACTTTCTACATATTCAGCCGAAGAACAACTACTTTGGACTACACCCAGCTAGAGGAGCTTAAAGACCAAGAAGTTTCTTTTTGCCGGCTTCAAATTCCACTTCTGTCAGATATCCCTCCTTTCTCATTTCTATTAATTCTTTCAGTTTCCCCATAGAAGAGGCTGATGTTGCTTGAGTATTGTTGTTGTTTGAGGGATTGTTTGCTGCAAGAAGTTTGTCTTGAATCAATGATTTGGCAATTGAACTTTGACTAGAAGTTTCTTCTTGTGGCTGTGCCTTCCCTTGGATTTTATCTTCCATGCGACGACGGAAGCGGTTAATAACTCCGTTTTCTCTTCCCACTACTTTGGCTTTATAGGGATAATTGGGATGGTTATCTGGTAAGTTATCAACTTCCTCAATAAATTCCCGCACTGTGGGTAAGTAATCTTGCTCCCAAAGTTGGGGTTGTTGTTCTATCTGATTTTCCACGAAGGCAAACATTTGCTCAAAAGCAGCGATTATATCTTTTCTTTGTGCAATTTTTTCTAAAGCTTGGCCCCAGTTGTCACTGAGAACAACAGTTTCCGTTTTGCCACGCAGTTCATCTTCTAATTCAAATTGAAACCTCCCTTTTTCCCTGTTTCCTAAAGCGAGAACAGGATAAAAAATATCCTCTAAATACTCCATTAAATCCGCATCAGGTGGGATAATATCTCCCCAAGCAACGCTTTCATCATTATGGAGGAAAGCAACTCCAGAATTGAGAGCGCGGTGGTAGGTATCCCGCATATCCTCCAAACCTTGAATTAATCTGAGGGGGAAACCAGCGTATTCATTGACAAATAAAATTTCCTCTTCTTCTTCGATGGGCTTAATTTGATCGCCTCTAATAGTCAAATTCTCTCGCAATAACTTTTTAAACTGTTTCACTTCTGGCTCTTCTCGATCTTTAAAACCAACACAGAACATCTCTTTTCCCGCATCGTTGTGGAAGTACGGGTCCGCTAAGTCCAGATCCAAGAGGGGTTGGGAATCTTGGTCGCGGATTTTCTTCAAGAGGTACTCCCGTTGATCCAAACTGTTGTATTGAGCCATGAAACGCTTGATCACGGATTGAACCATATTAGTGCCGCGAGAACCAAAGACCCGATCCACGGCGAGATTTATTTCTTTTTTTAATTGTTCTTCTGTGAGGCGATCGCGGTAGACAAAACTGCCTAGGGAGTTCCCCCTCCCGGATCCTTGAGTCATTTCCGCACTGACAGACAGGAGCAAGTTGTTATCGGAGAGCAGAGCATTGCTATATTCTTCCACATCATTGTCTTTAAAAATGGCCTCTCCGCTTAACTCATCCTGATTCAGTCCTTTTTGGGAGTCTTCAAGAGTATCGTAGTTACTTTTCAAGTTTTCCACCAAACCGCTAAAACTAGCAGCTTGAGTAGCTCGCTCCTGTACTTGCTGCTGCAAAGCTTGGACAATTTCCAGTGCTTCTCGGGCTACAGCTAAGTCAAAGTTATGGGCAATCAGGTTGCTGGCTTCTCGCACAATACGTTTCGCTTCTTCCTGCACTTCGCTGTGGGGACCCCTCATAATAAACGGGATGCGAGCTTTTCCTTCTAGGTCGCCGATAGCCTGTTGTCCGTCTTGCCATTTTTGTTCTAAATCTTCTTGACCGCGAGTACCGCCAAAGTTTTGCAGTTCTTCCTCCAAATCCCTTTGGGTCTTATTCAACTCGGTGATTAAAGCCTGGAGCCAGTTGCGACTGCTTCTGATGGAAAAGTCGGCGCTACCGGGAGTGAGCAATTGGTCGAAAAAGCTATCTATATCTCCCTTGAATTGTTCCGTGAGGCGCTTGCGGCTCTCTTGCAGTTTCCGGACCCAAATGCCCCGACTAGCATCATTTTCTCCCAATTCAGTGGTGTTAAATTGCTGGCGCAACTCCCTGGGTAACTGCTGAATAACTCCCATGCGGTCATTTTTATCTTGGCAGTTGTCAATTTTCCGATCTAACTTCAGGATCCAAGTTTTGAGAGCATCCCGGAAAGTCTTATTATTATCTGTAGTAGCTGCTTCTAGTTTGCTCCGAAAGCCATCTTTGTTGGCTAAGTCTTCATACCAACCCAGGAGAAAGCGATCTAATAAGAACTCTGCATCGGGGTTTTGTCCGTTTCCATTTAACCAATATTCCCCCAGTCGCCAACTAATGCGATTTAAAGCCATTTGGACAATGGAATCCTGAGGAAAATAAATAGCTGCCAGTCCAAAAGTCAAATAACCTTGAACGTTGGGACGGGGATGGTCATCCTGTTCCAAGAGCATGGGTTGATAAAAATTATCCCTGGTACTCTTGAGATGAGTTTCCAGTTGGCTGTAGAATCCCAAGGATATTTTCTGAGCGATGACGTTGCAGAGTTTTCTCTGGTCGGAGATGCGATATTCTCCTCCTGTTTGCCCGGAAACCAGATAGGTATAATCGAAAGGGGGACGCTGCTGTTCTACTTTCTCATTTCTTTGTTGGTTGTAACAGGCTTGAAAGGTAGTACTGGGACTGGTATAATGGTTAAGTTCCTTGAGAGCAGCGTAGGTATTGGCAATCATGCTGGAAGTATTGCCGTATAATCCGGGATCTATGACCAAATAGCCAGCAATTTGCACTCCTTTATCCCCATAATACTTCCTGAGAGTATAGGCCACATCTAAAAACATGCCGCTCCCCGTACCGCCGCAGAGAGAACCCACCACAAAAATATGCAATCCCGATTGCACTCGCAAACCCTGCTTGAGTAAATCGGACTGGTGACCTCTAGTGCGGTCGTCTGCAGATTTTAAAGCCTTTTTAATCTTCTCGTAGTTCTGAAAAAATGCCAATCTGCCTACAGGTCGAATCCCTTTTGCTCCCTCTTCTACGGCTCTAATGTTACTGAGTAATTGACGGGGAAACCAGCTACTAATATGGTCATAGGGACTTCTACCGTAGTTGGAGCGTCGTTCCAGTCCTTTGACGAAGTTAGTTACTTCTGTCACCGTCATGGTGGCGTTAATCTTTTCCGACTCCTGGAAACGGAGGTCAACACCGCGATAAGTACTTCCGGTGCGCAAACCAGAGATGTTGGCTGCTCCTTTATCGGTGTCTATGTGAACAAAACTGACAATGGGTAATTTTTTGAAGTCCCCATAGCGATCTACGATTAACCTGCGGATGCGCATTAATACGTCTCGACCGGTTCCCCCCAGTCCAATACAAATAGTGCGATGAATTTCTCTTTCTCGGCGTTTTTCCCTGGTAGATGAAGTCATAATTTCTCTCCTCTTTACTTTATTGGATCTGGATCCCCCCTTGATCCCCCCTTAATAAGGGGGGCAAAGACTCTTAATCCGGGTGCGTTCAAAAACAGTTGAATTTTATATTCTCGATAGCCACGGCTTACTCGCGATTGTTAGGCAGCCCAGACTTGCCCTGCACTTCGACTGCCGCGGTCCCAGAGGGTCGCCGAAGGGCAGTGGCCGCGTAGTCGAAGGGGGGCTACCCCACGATTGACTTTCTACATATTTAAGCCCCAAACAAAAACTCTTGCTCCCCCCTTTGACAAGGGGGGCTGGGGGGGATAGAGTATCTTGAGCATGAGTTCAATAAAATTTTTATTTCTTAATTACAATTGCTATTTCAAAATCGCGATTTCTTTTAGATAGTTCGGGGCAATTGATTCTGATTCTATCTCCTGACAGGGGCTGACGATTACTAATTTGCCTGCCATTATAATAAATTGATGGCGCTTCTGGAATAGGATCGATAAAAAGCTGATTGCCCTTGCGCTCCAAATAACCCCTCACTTCCGTACCAGGACAGTCAATTCTATCGCTCCCGTCAGAATCATCTCCCCCGATCGCCATCCTCTGATTAACGGCTAAACGACATAGTTGTTCGTCTCCCAGATCCGTGTTAGGATACTCAATTACCAGTTGCCACTGTTTCTGCCAACTGAGCCACTGCTTGAGGAAGAGCAAACAGGCAATAAAGCCGATGGCTAAAGTGGAAGTTGGCAACCAAAGTTGCTGAATTAAATAGGGTGTCACTAAACAAGTTTCTTTTCCACCGGGTGCTGGGGTGCAGAACTCTTGAACTGTGGGGGCCAGATCCACAACGCTCAGTTTGTAGATTTCCGAATTTTCGGTAATTATCTCTCGCGATCGCTCTTCCAGGGGCAAACTATCCAGCCAATCCCGTCGTTCTTGGCTTTCGGTAGAGTTTTCATCCCGAAAAGGACTATCAAAGGGGGTTTCAATCCAATCATTGCCCGATGCAGTTGCCAAAGGAGCGTCACTGAGCCATACTACTGATTGAGGCTTAATCTTGGCTCCATCTCCTAAGCGACATTGATTTAGTTGAGCTAACTGCTGATAAATAGATAATTCCGCTCGCTGAATATCTGTATTGCGCAGTTGGAGATCCGCTTGAAAGGGGATAGCGTCGAGAATTTCCTCAATATCCTCTTCTTTACCACGAAAGACAATGGGCTTATTTTGAGGATATACTGTACTGGCAAAAGGAACCACATAGACTGTATCTCCCTTGTCCAAACTATCTTCTACAATTTGACGCAGACGAATGCGTCCTTCATCATTTAAGCCCACACTTTCCGTTAGGTCGATGGCCAAGACTACATCGCGCCCTTGGAACAGAGCAACTAATTCCAACCCTGACTGTTGCCAAGGTTTGAGGGGTTGACCGGGAGTGACGTTAGAACAAGTTTCGCTCAAGATAGTTAAGTTTTGAATATCTATCAGTATTTTGTCGTTTATTATAGCTAGGACTTAGGCAAATAGCTCTCTTATTCCGGGTTTCTGACCTGGATAAAACGGCTCAAATTAAGATTTTTCGTAGAGAAACCCGGTTTCTGCGTAAGTTCTAATAGCTTAGGTTTTTAATTTACATTCCACCCTTAATTGTTTATTGTTTATTGTTAATTGCTCATTGTTTATTGTTTATTGTTCATTGTTCATTGTTATATGGCTTACGAAAAAGAAAAACAGATTGCCATCGCCGCTGTTTCCCTCGCTGCAAAACTATGTCAACAAGTGCGGGGAGACATTCCCGAGGCGATTGAAAAGAAGGATAAAAGTCCCGTTACCGTAGCTGACTATGGCTCCCAAGCAATTATTTGTCAAGCATTGGAATCCGCTTTTCCCTCGGACCCCATCGTAGGGGAAGAGGATACGGCTCAGTTGCGCCAACCATCCATGGCTGCTATTTTAACCAAAGTGACTAATTACATTACCGAGTTAATTCCCAATACAACTTCCGAGAAGGTACTAGATTGGATTGACAGGGGTAACGGCGAGGTAGCTTCTCGCTATTGGACTTTAGATCCCATTGACGGGACTAAAGGGTTTTTGCGTCAGGACCAATATGCTGTAGCTTTGGCTTTAGTGGAAGAAGGGGAAGTGAAGCTGGGAGTTCTCGGTTGTCCCGCTCTAGCGGTGGAAACGGTCGAAACTGGGGTTTTGTTTGTAGCAGTGCGAGGAGAAGGAACTACCAAGATGCCTCTTGCGGGAGGGGGGGAACCTCAGTCTCTCCAAGTTGTCAGTAGCAACAAAGGGCCTAATTTCTGCTTCGTGGAGAGCGTAGAAGCGGGTCACGGGGACCAATCCCGTCAGAAAGCAGTAGCGGAAGCTTGCGGGATTACGGCAGATTCGGTGCGGGTGGACTCCCAAGCCAAATATGGTATCGTGGCTTCAGGACAAGCGGCTCTTTACTTGCGTTTACCATCTCCCAAGAGTCCCGACTATCGGGAGAAAATTTGGGACCACGCAGCAGGTTCTATTGTGGTGGAAGAAGCTGGGGGCAAAGTAACGGATATGTACGGTAAACCTCTGGATTTTGCTAGTGGTGTGAAGATGGTGGATAACCGAGGAGTTGTGGTTAGTAATGGTTTGATTCACGATCGCATTTTAGCGGCTTTGGCAGTTGACAGTTGATAGTTGATAGTTGATAGTTGATAGTTGATAGTTGATAGTTGATAGTTGATAGTTGATAGTTGATAGTCGTGAGAATTTGTAGGTTGGGTTGAGCGATAGCGAAACCCAACACCCAATCTTTTGGCTAGTAAAGTAGAAATTTCAGCCACACTTTTAAAATTGATGGTGCTAAATATTGTGGTTGAAATAACAACAATATAGATGAATTTTTCAGTAATATTTTTCACGTTCAATTCCTCAAATCAATAATATAATAAATCATACGACACATC
>JH610878.1 GCA_000252485.1 Prochloron didemni P4-Papua_New_Guinea
CATAAAGATGATGCAGCAAATACCAGTAGGGGGCACATTTGTACACCCCTACTGTTTACAACATCTCTATTTTACCTATGGGCAGAGAGAGACTCGAACTCTCATGACCGTGGCCGCCACATTTTGAGTGTGGTGCGTCTACCAATTTCGCCATCCGCCCGATTCAGTTACATTCTTATTATACACATTTTTTCGATTTTGCAACAAATTTTGATATTCTTGGGAACTTGCCCAGCGATCTACCTCTTTTGCCCGCAGGACGGGGACTGGATGACTTAACTGAGCCGTCTGACTCTCTTTTTATAGCAGTTGATAGTTGACAGTTGATAGTTGATAGTTGATAGTTTTTTAGTGACCAGTAGGGTGCGTTCGTAACGCACCGGCGATTTTTGTCTGTAGGCAATTTTAGCAAATAAGCGTAATTTAAGATTCGGTCTAGTTTTAGTTAGATTGATTGTTTCCCCCCCCATCGCCGATGGAAATAGCTCGGGGGTGGGGAGTTCCTGGCGTTCTGCTTAAACAGCGAAAGACTTGCCGCAGCCACAGGTTTGGTTAGCATTGGGATTGGTAAATTGAAAACCCCCACCAATCATGGCATTACTGTAATCTAGAACTAAACCATAGAGATAGAGAAGGCTTTTGGGATCGCAGACAATTTTAAAGCCATCGTAATCAAAAACTTCATCATTATCTCTAATCTGGCTGGGTTCTTCAAAATCCATCATATAGGACATCCCCGAACAACCCCCTTGGCGAATACCTACTCGTAGACAGAGGTCTTTTCCTTGTTGTTCTCGCAGCATGAGAATGTGCTTGAGGGCAGTTTCTGTGAGTTGGATTCCTCGTTGCTGAGTTGCTTGTGCCATCTTGAACAGGTTATTCCTAAACTTCTTGCTTTGAGCTAAAACGCTCTATATTCTTTATCTTAGCGATTTCTTTACAGAAATTCCTCCATTGTCGTCAAGGAAAATATTCCCCATAGCCCCAGCCATAAGGGGGCTAGCCCATGAAACTGTGTACGCTCAAAGGCACTAAATCTCCATATATAGTTAATCCTAATAACATTCGTTCATTTTCCATTATTAATTGCCCTGTGAGAACACAGCATTCGTCCTTCTCCGCCTTGGCCTCAAAAGTAGCGCGAATATCTGTAGGCGCAAATTGTGGTCGATAATCTCCAGACTTCTGCTGGACGTAGTTCCAGAGAATATCCCTGATCAGGGCTTGATAGCCTTGATTGCCAGAAAGAATCTTGAGCTTGTCTTTCAGCGCCCTTTCCAAGCGGATGCTCGTTACTTCCATTTCCGTGGTTGAGGTCCGAGGTAGGGTTCTCATCATTTTTTTTCTCCAAATACTAGACATCTCGGTAATCTTAGTGTAGTATTAAAAAGTCGGTTTTAACACTATTGGAAAATTTTGCAATGCTCAATTCAACCATTTCCCTTCTCTTCTTGGCCGTGGAACCCCAAGACCATTGGACTTTGACAAGATTAGGGGAATGGCTGTGTAGAACTAACGAGAGAAGTTATTTTTACAGTCAGGAGTTTCAACAAGATAGGCAATATTTGCTTAATTGGAAAAACTCAGCAGCAGCGCTAGCCAAAAAACTAAATAGAAGCAGCGGGAGGAGCAGGCTGCTCAAAATGCCCTGACTCAAATAACTACAAGCACAAGCTTTTAAACCCCCGCCTTAACAACCGAAAAGTGGGGGTTTATTGTTCATGATTCATTGGTTTTGTCTATTAATTTAAAAATCGATGCTAAAACTTACCTATACTGAAACCGGCTGTCGCATGGAGTATCTAACTCAATCTCTGGAAAATTGGGTGACAACTCGAGTAATTCTTGCTCTGCGCTCTGCCACTAGCCTAATTGTCGAACCTACCACTGCTTCTTTCTTATTACCAGCCAACTTGCCTTATCTAGAAGATCTCGAAGCAGCGATCGAGGGGCAACAAGTGGAAATATTAATTGCTCAAACTGAACCGGACTATGTAGAAGTTAGCTTGGCAGGAACCTGGGTAACATCTGAGTCTGAAAGTGAGGAAGGAATATTTGTGGTTGCTATGAGCCAACGGGAGGAATTTTTTATCTACCAACTTTGGCAGGATGCCCAAAATACTATTTCGGTTCTGGGCAACTAAAAAATCTTCTCATGCCGCAGTGAGCGATGTGATACCGGCATCGCTCTGAGGTCGAAGCAAAAAAATAGTTGATAATTAATTATCAACTATGCTATATTTTTCTAGATTAGGATTGTTCTTTTCTGAGATAATTAACTAGGGCTTGCAATCCTAAACCATAGCTGTCAGCGCCGAATCCGCTAATTTGTCCCAAAGCAACTGGTGCAATATAGGAGTAATGGCGAAATTCTTCCCGCCGATAAACATTGCTTAAATGAACTTCAACGGTGGGAATTTCCACTGCTGCGATCGCGTCTCTAATTGCTACACTTGTATGAGTGTAAGCCCCAGGATTGATCACAATGCCTTGAAACTTAGCTATTGCTTGGTGAATGGCATCCACTAAGGCTCCTTCGTGATTAGATTGGAAAGTGGAGACTTGTACTTGGAGTTTCTTTGCCAATTCTAATAATATCCCATTAATATTATCGAGGGTTAAAACTCCATAAACGTCAGGTTCTCGCTGACCGAGAAGGTTTAAATTAGGTCCGTGCAAGACGAGAATATTCAAGTGAGGCAAAACCGGAGCAACTATTGGGTTAAAAATAAATAGATACTGCAGATATCCCAGAAATCTCCAGATTTACACCTTTTTTTAACTTTTCTTTCGTTGTCCATGTTTATTTTGGTGCTGTTTTGAGATGGCTAGGGATTTATCTAGTTATCTTAAACGGCGATCGTCAACGGGGATGGGGATTGGCTCTGGTTCTGGTTCGGCTTCCGGTCCCAAAAGAGATTCGATAAGTTTATCCACCAATTGCTTAATCTTTTCCAACACTCTTTCTAAATATTCCATTAAACAAACCACTCCTGCGAGAAAGTATAGTTTCTTGTTGAATCTTATCTTTATATTAACCTTAGCACAGTTTTTGGTTATTGGACCAGATCTGGGAAATATTTTCTCACCCTTTATTGGGGAGCGAGCTTGCGTCGCAGGGCATCGAGAGCATTACAAGCACTCAAATAACGAATCAGAGAGCGATCGCTTCGCGGCACTTCGTGATCGCGTCCTTGGCCAAAACCATATTCAAAAGTCTCTGCTGTACCATCTTTACCTGCTAACCCAACATATACTAAGCCCACCGGTTTAGACTCCGTCCCACCTCCGGGACCGGCAATACCAGTAATACTCAATCCCCAATGACTGTTAGTTTGTTTTTGCACTCCTACAGCCATTTTGCGAGCCACGACAGCACTCACAGCACCAAATTTCTCTAAATCTTCTGGCTCAATCCCTAAAAGAGCAATTTTCAATTGGTTGGCGTAAGCAATAATTCCTCCCAAAAAATAGTCAGAACTGCCAGGAGTAGTAGTAAGGATTTCCCCCAAACCTCCTCCAGTACAAGACTCCGCCACGCTCAGGGTTTCTCCCCTATCTCGCAATAACTGGCCCACTACCGAAGCCAGAGTATCTTCATCAGCACCAAAATAATCCAATCCAGCTATTGCTTGTATTTGTTCCGCTACAGGCTCGATTAAAGCAACTGCCTCTTCTTGAGATGCTGCTTTGGCTGTAACTCGCAACCTCACTTCTCCCTTGGAAGCATAGGGAGCTACGGTAGGATTAGTAGAGTCAAAAAACCGCTCTACCTTGGCTGCCAAGGTGGATTCGCCAATGCCGCGAAATCTTAACATGCGGCTGTAAATAATTTCTTGCCCCCAACCCAGACTTTTGAGGTAGGGAACGGCAGTTTCTCGCCACATGCGCTTCATCTCTCCTGGTACGCCGGGAAAAGTGAAAATAGTCAAATGAGGCTCCACTTGCCAAATAATACCTGGTGCTGTTCCTATTGGATTGGGCAATATTTCCGCCCCAGTAGGAATGAGAGCTTGCTTGCGGTTATTGGCTTTCATTTCTCGCCCCCGCTGGGCAAATTTAGCGGCAATATCTTGGACTATTTCCTCTCTTTCCACTAAAGGAACTTCAAAAAAAGAAGCGATCGCCTCCGTGGTCAAATCGTCTGGTGTGGGACCCAAACCTCCGGTAAAAATTAAGATAGAAGAACGTTTGCTGGCAATGGCGATCGCTTCTTGCACTCGTTGGATATTATCTCCCACAACAGTTTGATAATAGTGAGGAATGCCTAAAGCAGCTAGTTCTATCGCTAAAAACTGACTGTTGCTATTGAGGATATCTCCCAAAAGCAACTCCGTTCCCACACATATTACTTCTGCTTTTCCTTTGTTATTTGTTATTTGTTGTTTGTTGTTTGTTGTTTGTTGTTTGTTGTTTGTTATTTGTTGTTCATTGTTCATTGTTTGTTGTTCATTGTTTGTTATTTGTTGTTCATTGTTCATTGTTTGTTGTTTGTTGTTTGTTATTTGTTGTTCATTGTTCATTGTTCATTGTTCATTGTTTATTGTTTATTGTTCATTGTTCATTGTTTATTGTTCATTGTTCATTGTTTATTGTTCATTGTTCCGACTTTTGCGCTTTACTTCCCAGCTAAGATAAACTAAGAGCATGGTGGCTCCCAGAGCGTAACCCCAACCGCTAGGAATGCCGGAAAAGCCCAATGCCAAGCTACCCAACCAAAAAGTGAGAGCGTAGATAAAAACCACTGTCAGGCGTTGGGGAATACCCGCTTGTAACAAGCGATGATGGAGGTGCCTTTTATCAGCTACAAAAGGAGATTTGCCGTGTTTGATGCGGGAGAGAATCACTGTTGACATGTCTAAAATTGGCACTGCCAGAATGAGGTAAGGCAGCAATACCCCCGTTACCGCAGTGGTTTTGACTAAGCCGATCGCCCCCACTGCTGCCAAGGTAAATCCCATAAAGTAAGCCCCTCCATCCCCCATAAAAATTTCTGCCGGGTTGAAATTGTAGCGCAAAAAACCCAAAGCTCCTCCTGCTAAGGCTGCCGCTATCATTGCCGCTGCAGGTTGTTCCATAAACAAAGCTACCACTAGCATAACCAAGGCTGAAATACCGGAAACCCCAGCAGCTAGTCCATCCAATCCATCTATCCAGTTTATGGCATTGGCCATACCTACAAGCCAAATTATGGTTACGGGTAAGCTCAACCACCCCAATTGCACTAAACCATATAAGGGAACGGAAAGAAAATCAATTCCCACTCCCATGTACCAAGCGCCAGCAGCTACCATACTCTGCATTACCAGACGGGAGGTAGCAGTCAGATTAAAAACATCATCTCCCAAACCGATTAAAAAGAAGCCGCAACCTCCCAAAATAGCACCCAGTATTTCCCATTGGGTGGCTCGGTCGATGGTGTCGAAACCTCCGAAAAGCCAGACTATGGCTAAGGAGCTGATGGTTCCGCTAAAGATAGATACTCCTCCCAAACGCACCATGGGACGTTGGTGAACTTTGCGATCGTTGGGGCGGTCTACATGTCCGCTCTTGAGACCGAAATTTTTGACAGCTGGGGTACTCCAGAGGACCACATTCATGGAGACCAGGAAGGCGATGGGATGGTACAGCTCGGCAGACATCTTTAATCCATTGTGAGCGCTTTTAAGCAGAGTCTAGCTTAATTTCGGTCGCCGACGACATTTACACTATAACATCATGAACTACGTCTATCCGCTACGCTGAGATCGGGGATGATAGCTCACAAGGGTTAAACTGCCACCGCATCCAATAATTCGTTGGCAGTAGCACCCCGTGGAATTTTTTCCCACTGGGGAACGATGGGAGCGTATTTACAATAACAGACGACGATGCGCGTATCGGTGTCAAAACTGGCAAACCTTTCGACGCGCGTTACTACCCAATCTCCTTCCCTCCCATGAGTAATAGCATCTTGGTTGTCAGTCTTATAGGCGCGAGTACGATCGCCTATTTGGGGAATTGTCGGATTTTCTTCAGCGCTCCAGTTTTCCTCTAAAATGTCAGTCAGACTTTGGCGAGGCATCAGTATTCGTTCTTCCCATCCACGTTCGCTCATGCTCTCTGTTTTATAAACTATCCAGGTTTCAGTTGCCATAGCGGTTATCCTCAAAAGTTGTTTGTTTTCCTTCAAAGACGCAATCGACTTTGAGAATTTTGTCTTTAGTTGGCCGGATTTCGACAAGTTTCCAACCGTATTTCTGCTCCATTTCCCGACATTTTGCGGGTTCGGTGGCAGAGTGAATGTTTTTGTTATTTTTAGACATCAAGCTTTACTCTATTTATTACATTAGACATCTCCAGAAAAGGTTCTTAAACCGTTGTGTATCAAGATTGCACCCCTAGGGAATGGTAGCGACTTAGGTCATCGGTTTGGTCTTGAGGACTTTCGTCGCTACCATCGTCTAAGTTTGAGTGGTGGAAGTGGTGAATCATCTGGGTTTTAGGTGTCTGACATCGGTTCTCTGACTTCGCCTTTTAAGATGACGCGCACCGCTGGGCGGATACCTTCGGGATCGCCTTTCACCAAAGCAGGTTTTATAGTTTCATAGTCTTCTGAATCGAGATTGGGGACAAACTCAAATTCCTGGTATCTGTTCTCGTTAGAGTTTGGATCGTAATTTTTTACCTCAATCTTGGAACTGTTAAGTAAATAATCCAATTCTTCCATCAACTGTGGTGGAATGTTTCCTTGATGTTTTTGTTTAAGACAATTTTGGAAAAACTCTAATGCTGCCGGGTGGTCTTCTAATTTTGGTTTTGGTGTTTCCAGTGGTGTGCCGTATTTAATAACTAACTCATCAATAACTTTTAATTGCTCCTCAAGTTTAGAAATGAGGAGATCGGCATCAAGTTGTAATTGTGGTTCTGAGGCAGACCATGTGCGACTGTCCCTATTTTGGGGTTTCTCTTCTACTAATTCTGACTTTATTTTTTCTGCTGCAAAAGCTCCCGCACTTGCACACAAAATCGAACCTAGCGGTCCAAAAAAAGCTCCCACACCTGCACCAGCTATAGCTCCAATAATAATGGGATAAATTTTCGCGTTCTCTATTTTTTTAGCATCTTCTAGGGAAATGGATTCATCCAATATCTTATTAATGTATTGGGAATGGTCTTCTTTAATTCCAGTTGACAACCCCACAGAGCGTTCAAGCATATCTAGTAGCGCTAAGGCTACATTAGCCTGGGATGGAATTAGTTTCGGGATATATTTACCATTAACAGCAGATAGTTTTTTTGTTTCTCTGGTCAAAATCTCAACCACCTGGTCTGGTGTTTTAGCCGTTTCAAGTTCGGAGCGTAAATTTTCTTTATTTCCTTGAAAATAGTCAATAAGTTTCATGGGTAAACCTCTTAGATTGATACAACAGTGATGGAAAACTGCAAGCTTTATCTTAGAATATCAAAAGTTTGGCTCTCTCAGCTTGCTCTTCAATCAATTTCTTTACTGGTTGTTTTGTTTCTTCAACTATTTTGTTTACAAGTTCTAATTCACCTTCCAAAGATTTTTGGATTTCTGACTCAATTTCAGATATGTTATCTGTCAGTATTTCATCAATTTTCTTGTCACTGAGCAGCATTGAACGTATTGGTGAAGGAATATTAGTTGTTCTGATAACTTGGCGTGTTGCATCTGATACTGCTTGCGATACGTCTCCTATTGTTTTTTTTGCCCATCCAGCGACTGCCGGAATCCACCAGAATAATGCAATACCTGCTATAATTACAGCTGTAATTGCTCCAGTTATTGAAGAAGCTAAAAGAGCTATCAAACCATATATAATAGCAGTAACTACCCCAATAATAGCACCTCCGACAACATAAGCAACAACTCTAGCAATATTCTGTAATGCTTGTACTGGCATTTCTGAAGCCTCTAAAGTTATTATTTCTCCTTGATAAGAAAATTTTCTTGAATTGATTCTAATTTGGTCAAGTATCCCATAGCCATGAATCAAAACTCCTTTGGGAAGTTTGTACTTGTCAGATATTTTATCGACTTCCTTTTCAATGTCTTTTAAAACTCGATTTTCCAACCATTGTTTCACGATATCTGGTATGATTTTTTTTGCTTCTTCTCCATCTAGCCATTTTTTAGAACCTTCAAGAATTTCTTCTTCCATGCGGGCTAAAGTTGTAATACGATTGCTTTGCCAAGATAACACAGATGGCTTAACAATTTCGTACAATATTTTTTGAGATAAAACTTTTGATAAACTCTCAAAGAACGAAGGAATATTTTCCCGAATAACTCCCGACAAATCTTTCTCTAAAAACTCTTCTACTTCCTCTAAAAAACCCGCTGCTTTATAATCTGTCTTACCCCACAAAGCTAAACCCTTGGAAATGCAGAATTCCGGTTTAGAATCTCTGATAAATTTAGAATTAGGAAATAACTCCTCACAGATATCTTGAATAAAATCCATTCGAGAAGCACCACCTGTTAAAAATAAAGCACCAGGCTCAATATTTTGGCTATCCAACTTATTTTTAACATTTTCTAATTGCTGATAAAATGCTTCTGCCCAGGTTTTGTTACCCAATTCCTTGAATTTTTGATTGATTATTTTTTTTAGTTGATTTTTATCCTTAATTGGTTCAAAAGTAAATCCTCCTTTAACTGCAAAACCAAATCCACCCAAAAAACCACGACCAGAAAAGTAGCGCTCTTTCAGTTGACGACATCTTAATTTGGCTGTAGATTTGAACGAATCATTGCTTTGACGGGCAAAAATTTCGTTTATTTCTTCTATAGTTTGTCTTTTTTTCTTCTCACTAGGAGATTCATTTTCACTAAAAAATTCTTTAACTGCTTTGGATAGTTCGACTGGATCTTTTATATATTTGCCCAGTTTGTTCCTGACCTCCGTTTTATTTTTATCCTCATCTTTTTTTGTTGCCTCTAAATCTTTTTGAAACTCTTCAAAACTTTTTTCCAAACTTTTTTCATAAATAGCTTCATCAATCAAAGCACCTCCTAAATCTGCCCCTGCTTCTTCAAAAGGTTGATTGAGTTGACTTTTTACTAGGGTAAAATCTGTAGTTGACGAACCAATATCAATTACTAATACAGATTTTCCCACGTCCTCTAAAGTAACTTGGTTCGTCTTAATAACTGACATTAAACCTGCTCTAGACTCTGGTGCAACCTTAACATTGGGCAAAACTTCTGCCAAAATTTCTTGATATAGATCGACATTTTCTTCTTCCCAACCCGAAGGATGACCGACATAGAACAAAATTTGATGGTCTTGATTTGGATTTATCGACTTTGTGGCAACCAAGTTGTTGTAAATGTATTTGACATAATCTTTAATTACCTTTTGAGTTGCCTCCCTCTCTGGCCTTGCTTTAAAACAGATATCTATGTTGCGACTTTCAGAGTTGGTAAAAGCAGCTTCACCAATAGCAGTTACTTTTTCTTGCTTCTCATCGTATGCAATTGCAGTAATGAAACTTTCTGATTGACCTGTTACTTGAAGGGATTCTAATATTTTCCCGCTACTATCTGTGTCATAATCCCAAGTCCAATGTAAAGCAGTTTCTCCATGTCCTAGATCGAAGCCAATGATTTTAGTTTTTACGTTAGTTTTAATTTCATTAGTTTTAATCTTATTCATGATAGTTCCTCCAACTCGATTAGATTTATTTTTTCCATCTCTGGTAATTTTAACAACTCGATTAGCAGTGGTCCCACTTGCAAACAATACTGCACCTTGACAAACTGCTAAATCTGGTTCCCCTAGGTGAAACAACGGCTTTGTTAACTTAGCCTCCAACAATTCCCTAACATAGGGAATACGACAACTGCCACCTATCAGTAAAACATGATTTAACTCATCCAACTTTAGATTAGCATCTTTAACCAATCCCAGACATTCTGCGAGAGTTTCATCAATAACAGACCCAACCATCAAATTAAAATCCTTTTGAGTCAACTGATACATTTCCCTATCTAAGACTAACCGACCAAAAGCCTTTGGTACTTGACTCAACTGATGCTTGAGACCGCGACAAAAATCTCCTAAAATTTCCCGATCCTGCTGCGCCTTCACATCATTATTATAACTTCTTAACCTTTCCACCAAGAGAGGGTCTTTTATCTGCCCGCAAATCCTCCGATAAATCTGCTTGTCAAAATCAATACCACCACAACCATCTATTCCCGTAGGTGGAACCAAACTTTTATAACCCTCACCTTCCTTCCTCAGTAAAGCAGCATCAAAAGTGCCACCACCTAAATCGTAAACCAGGACAATATCCCCATTTGATATTCTGTTCTTGCGATTATAGTAATAGGCTGCTGCCTCCGGTTCCGGCAAGAACTGCACGTCAGTAAAACCAACTTGTTCTGCCACTTTCCACATCAACCTTTTTTTATAGTGGCCGTAACTCGCAGGTACAGTCAGCACCACCTTAGTCAGAGAATTTTCACCGTGACTTGGAACAATTCTTTCTGCTTCCTGTTTAATCTTAGATAAAACCGCACCGACCAAATCTTGAGGTGATAATTGGCGATCGCCCAACTGATAAGGAACATCCTCCCCCAAATCTCGCTTAAACTCCTTGCGATACCTGCGGACATCAGTATCCCGCATCGCATCAGCACCATGACCCACCAATTTTTGTCCCCCTGGTTCCACATAAACGCTAGAAGGGAAAAAAGAGGACTCTGGTTGAAAAGGGTCCCGCACCAGGATTGGTTGGTCCTCAATTACCAGAGCAGCTTTAGTATTACAAGTACCAAAATCAATCGCCAAGTACATAATCGATCTGCCACTTAAAAAAATGCCAATTGTTTTGATGAGGCAACAGATATAGCGCTACGCGCAATTCAAAATTCAAAATTCAAAATTCAAAATTCCCACGCCAAATAGAAGATTATGCCGTGGGATGAATGGACATCCAGCTAAACCATTGCTGGAACTGTACTGATACATTTATGCGGTGCAAAACGATACAAAATCGCCTTTCACGACAATAGCATCACCATCAAAAGTGACGGAGGTATCCCTCAAAGCCAGGAAGAATTTTCTTTCTGGCGCATTGTGACTTTTACGTTGTCCAAAACGTTGACTAACTTTTAGCGATTGGCTTCGGGTTGTAAACACTCCCACCCATCAAGTTTGACAGTCAAGCACGGTGCAATACCGATCATGAAGCATTATAATCCTTCAACAGTTGACTTGTCAAGCACAATCTAATCACCTAAATACAAATAATAACTATTTATATCTTTAAGTATCCGCTTTGTGCGATTTAGTCATGCTCCGCAAGTGGGAATAGAGAGGAAAACGAGCGCACAAGGCCCTGACCCGACTGAGACAATCTTTTTGCACTGCTTCATCTTCTGGTTGGGTGAGGCGATCGCCTATAATATTAGCAATCTCCAGAAATTCTGCTTCTGCCATTCCTCTGGTGGTCATAGCTGGGGAACCGAGACGTAAACCGCTAGTTACAAAGGGAGATTCTGGGTCGAAGGGAACTGTATTTTTGTTGGCAGTCACGTTTATTTCCCCCAACAATTTTTCGGCTCGTTTTCCGGTCATGGCAATGGAGCGCAAATCTACCAGCAGAAGATGATTGTCCGTACCGCCAGAAACTAGTTTTAAACCTCGCTTCGTCAAACCAGCAGCCAAAGAGCGAGCATTAGCGATAACTTGCTGGGAATAAGTTTTAAATTCCGGTTGGAGGGCTTCAGCAAAAGCTACGGCCTTAGCGGCAATGACATGTTCTAACGGTCCTCCTTGAGAACCTGGAAATACTGCTTTATTGAACTTTTTCCCCAGTTCTGGATCGCGGCTGAGAATCAAACCTCCTCGCGGTCCCCGGAGGGTTTTGTGAGTGGTGGTGGTAACCACATCGCAGTAGGGGACGGGGTTGGGATGATGTTGGGTGGCTACTAAACCGGCAATGTGAGCTATATCCGCTAGCAAATATGCTCCCACTTCATCAGCGATTTCCCTAAACTGAGCAAAGTCAATTTCTCGAGGATAAGCGGAAGAACCGCAAACAATTAATTTAGGTTTCTCTTTCAGGGCTACAGACCGAATCTCATCGTAGTCCAGCCGTTCTGTTTCCCGGTTAACACCATAATGGAAAACCTGGAACCACTTGCCGGATACGTTGACGGGAGAACCGTGGGTCAGATGTCCTCCATGGGCTAGTTCCATGCCCATGATTTTGTCCCCTGGTTCTAGGAGTGCCAGGAAAACAGCAAAATTGGCTTGAGCGCCGGAGTGAGGCTGAACGTTAGCGTGAGCCGCTCCAAATAACTGTTTGACTCGATCTATGGCTAGTTGTTCGGCGCGATCGATGAATTGGCAGCCGCCGTAATAGCGCTTTCCTGGCAACCCCTCAGCATATTTATTGGTTAATACTGACCCTTGGGCAGCTAAAACTGCTGGAGAGGTAAAGTTTTCACTGGCAATTAACTCTAAGTGTTCCCGTTGCCGCTGCAGTTCCAGTCCGATGATTTCTGCTATTGCCGCATCGGTTCGGGCGAGAAAATCTAAATTTGTTTCCATGACTTCCTGATCTTGCTCCCAATAATTTTTTTGACTTTCTCGAGGGTATCATTTTAACTCTGAGTTCTTTGTGAAGTTAAAAATTAAATTAATTTTTTCGTTTTTTGACCTAAGCAAGGATTGACAACAATTTTGTTATTTCTCAAGAAACCAGAATTTTAAGCTACAATGGCAAGGATTGAGAATTGGGATAAAGAAGAATTTTGATCGCGAGTGCAAGGAGAGTAATGAAATGCTAGTCATTCTTACTGAGGAACAAGTTCTGTCTACCCAACAGGTTTGTCAAGACTGTCTGTTAGCGGACAGAACTGGCTTACCTCGCTGGCATTCAGGAAAACTGGACTGCGGCCATTCTTTGGCTAAAGGAGAAAACTCTACCCATTCAGCTCTTTACGAGTGTAAGATGGGGTTCCGAATTGCTAGTATTGATGGTAGCGCAGGTTAAGCCTTAGGCGATGAAACTGAAGTACAAATCTTCTATTGAGGGCGGCTATAGCTCGCCCTAAGAAATTTTGCGACTAACTTGTCTAACGTTCAATACCTATAATAAGAATTTATACTATTATAGTATATAGGGTTTCTTGGTCATGAGGTACATCTTCTATATACTAGCCGATGAAAGTGTTTAGTATTGAGAGAGAGCAACCAACTGGTTATTGTATAACTATCAACTGTCAACTATCAACTGTCAACTGCTATAAATAAATCAAAATTGATAATATAATAGAGAAATAACAAGTAGTTGTAGTTAAGTCTCGCTCGGGAAAACAATTAACCTAAAAAGGAGTAACAACCATGAGTTGGCGGAGTTTGCCAGATACTAAAGATAAAATTTTTTCTGCCCTTGTTTATTTATTTGCCATTTACGATGTTTTGCCTTTTGGAATGTCTTTATTCCAACAGTTTCCTGACCTCAGACAAGTAATCTCTTTTCTGATATTACCAGTAGCTTTAATTTATGGCTTGTTGCCATTTGGTGCATTCATTGTTTTCTTGCTTTTGTTCTTTGCTGTAGTGAGAAATGACAGAATTAGTCATTTTATCCGTTTTAATACCATGCAGACAATTCTCATTGGTATTCTTTTATCTTTGTTACAATTAGTTGTTTTCCGGATTATCTTCCCAGGTTTTGGTAGTGGTTTGTTCGTGCAAACTCTCTGCAACACCATCTTTTTGGGAGGAATTGCTGCTTGTTTCTATTCTATGTTTCAATCGGCACTGGGACAATATGCAGAAATTCCCACAATTTCCAATGCTGCCCATTCCCAAGTCCGCTACTAATTTACCAATTCCAATGAGTTAGAAACTAGGAAGAATGTTTAATTAAGTAGTAATAATGTGATTTTCTAAATGACCAATGCCTTCTATTTCGATGCGAACGCGATCGCCGATTTGCATTGGTCCTATTCCTTCTGGGGTTCCTGTTAAAATAACATCCCCTGGAGTCAGAGTCATGACCTGAGAAATATAGGAAACGATAAATTCTGGAGAGAAAACCATTTCTTCAATGGAAGCACATTGACGGGGTTCGGATTCGTTATTGATAAAAGTTTGTAGCTTAGTCCCAGTACTCAATTCTCGCACAATCCAGGGACCGAGAGGACAAAAACTATCAAATCCTTTGGCTCTAGTCCATTGAGCGTCTTTCTTTTGCAAATCTCTGGCAGTAACATCGTTGGCGATAGTATAGCCCCAAATTTGCCGAACCGCTTCCTCTGGAGTGGAGTTTTTAGCGCGATCGCCCATGACTATGGCTAATTCGCCCTCATAATCTACTCGATGGGATTGTTGGGGATAATAGATGGGCATTTCATGAGCAGTAACGGTAGAAGGAGGCTTGAGAAATAAAATTGGCTCTGGGGGTACTTCCCCTCCCATTTCCGCAGCGTGGGCAGAATAATTTTTGCCTACAGCGATAATTTTAGAAGGAGCGCAGGGAGCTAGGAGTTGGTAACTTTTGGCTTCCAATTCTAAATCCGTGGCTTGTCCCCCTAACCAAGGAGGTGCATCTAAAACTTTTACCTTCCGGTCCGGTAGCAATAAGCCGTAATAAGTTTGTGCTTGGGTGGTTTTTACTCGGACGTAGCGTTGCGCCATAATGTTGCAAAATGTTTATTGGACATGCTTGAGCTAGGAGATATTGTAGATATTTTCTAAATTAGATTACTAGCGATCGCCCCCCATATCGTATTAAGATTTTAAATCCTTGCTTCTTTAACTTATTGCTAGATCTCAAATTTCTGTGGGTTTTGTCTAGCAAGGGAGAAAGAAGCCATTTTGTCCGTAAGGAGCTGAATCTATGACTGAAAGTTACGAAATGATGTATATTCTGCGTCCCGATATGTCGGAAGACCGGGTGAGGCAGGAAGTGGAAAAATATCGGGATCTGCTTCAAGAATATGGGGCAGAGGAAATTGAGATTCAAAATCGCGGTAAACGAAGACTGGCATATCCCATTAAAAAGCATCTCGATGGTATCTACATCCAGATGAATTACAATGCTGATGGCAAGCAAGTTGCTCCTCTAGAGCGAGCTATGCGCCTCAGCGATCAAGTTATTCGCTATTTAACTCTCAAAATAAAAGAAACACCTAGCACATTGGAGGAATCTCCTCCTGTTGAAGAAGAAAGCTAGCACAGTTATCAGTTACCAGTAGGGTGGGCATTGCCCACCCTACTCTAGTAGCTTAGTCCCGACCGTTGAGAGCAATCAGAAGACGGAGAATAAAGATAAACAAGTTGATGTAAGTCAAATACATCGATAGGGCAGCGGATAAATACTGGTCATCTCGATAGGCTCGGGGTAGGAGATAGAAATCTACTACTGCCACACCTGCAAACAGGAAGACTCCGATACCAGAAATAGCAATTTCCAACCAACTAGGAGTGTACACTCCAAATAGAGAGAAAATTAGTTGGCCGATTAGAACTACCATTAGGGCGATTATACCCAAGGACACAGTTTTGGTCAGGGCCATTCCATCTTCGTCAGAGAGATTAGAACCCATATTCCGGGCGACAACGAAGGTGACACCGCAACCCAGGGCCGCAACGGCAATGCCTTGAATACCTACGCCGGAAGTTCCCAGGGCGACTAAGATTAGGGTAGTGAGGGTGTAGCCCGAAAGGAGACTGTAAAGTGCTAATAGAGGTAGTGCGACGCTGTTGTTGCCATTTTCCGCTACGCTGCGAACGACGAAGAAAAGAATAATCTCCGCAATTAGCGCTACCACGAAAGTTGGCATAAATATGCCAGGGTTGGAACTGATTACTCCCAAACCGCCATAGACACCCACCGCAGTCAATACCAGTCCGCCACCGAGATAAGGTAGGGCGTTGGCAATAACATTGGGTCCTACGAGAGGTTGACCTTTCACATTCCGCATTGCTTCGCGGAAGTTGCTCGTGCTACTCATGATAGTCTTCTTTTTAGAGTTTACAAAAGAAATTTTGGTTCTTGATTATATTTTGACTAAAATTGGAAAATTAGGAGCAATTGATGATTGAGTAATTTCCCCCTTGCCGATTTTGTCTAGCGCCCGTCTAGCGCCCCCTCTGGGCAATCCTCTACTGTCAGTGTTTGTGTGGATAAGCGATCGCCCTCGGTCAATATTTCCGTAAAATAACCCTAGTCAAGGATTTTGCCAATATGGAGAATAATTGCAAACTCATCTAGGTTGGCACGATTAAATTATGGCTACCAAGTCTGCTGGTTTTCCCGCTCGGGAAAAGATGATTGCTTACTCTCGCAATCCTTCTGTCAAACTGCGCAATGAATTAGTCTGTTTGCATTCTGGATTGGTACGCAAGGTGGCCCATCAGATTGGCAAACAATGTGCCGAACCCTATGAAGATTTGCAACAAATTGGCTATTTGGGCTTAATTCGGGCGATTGAACGGTTCGATCCCCAGCAAGGGTCTGCTTTTAGTTCTTTTGCCATTACTTTTATTCGCGGGGAGATGCTTCATTACCTGAGAGATCGCTCTACAATCGTGCGCATTCCCCGTCGATAGTTGACAGTGGATAGTTGATAGTTGATAGTTGACATAAGAGTTATCTTATTTGTTTATTACTCATTGCTAATTCTTACTAAAAGAGAATGGGAGACTTCTAAACTATTGGCTTCCATTAGTTCTTGGTTCCCAATTATATCTCGAGGTTTACCGTCAGCAACAATAGTTGTTTGGGGCTGAATATGTATTTATCAACGTGGGGTAGCCCTCTGGGCTGCCTAAGAGCGTATTTGAAAAGTCTTGGGATTAGAAAAAGAAACCGGGTTTCTATCACATTTTTGGCGAATTGTCCCAGATTTTGAATCGAGAAACCCGGTTTCTGGACCGAAAACCGACTTTTTTCAGCGTCTTGATGTACTTTTAAAACACACTCTAAGAGTAGCCGAAGTGTTGGTTTTTGGTTAGGATCTAGATACTAATAGGAAAAAAATTGCTAATGATATAATAGTAATAAAAAGTAGTCAGCTTTTATAATCTTGCTCTATCAGACTAATTTTGTTTGTTAAATTAGTAGTTCGACTACCCAGTCCTTGAACTTGTCCAAGGACACCGCAACCACAAGAGTAACCGTATCCTCGCAAAATCATCGCCTGATAAATACGCTGCGATCGCTCATAACTCCTGACCAATAAAGTCCCAGATAAATGAGCTATTTTTTTAGATAACGAAGATTAAATTTACCCGGATGAAAACCTCGCAGTTTCATTGCTTGTTCCATTTTTGTCAACATTGCTCCTAATTCTTCTAAGTGTTGTTGGTTGTTGGTTGTTGGTGATTTGTTGGTTGTTGGTTGTTGGTGATTTGTTGTTTATTGTTCTCAGGACTTAGGCAAACAAACCTAGAAACCGGGTTTCTCACCGGGATAAAACGGCTAAAATTCAGAGTTTTAGTTCAGAAACCCGGTTTCTGCGTAAGTCCTTGTTCTGTTAGTAATTCTGGTTTGACTCGTTGGAGGAAAGAAACTAAAATGGTAGTGAAAATACCTTCAATTATCATTTGAATGGAGTAACCAACCCAAGAAGCGTAAAACGTCATATAATCTTGAATTAGGAATAGTATTAATAAAATGGATTTAACTGCTGTATTACCCACTTTTGTGGTGACATTAAGAGAAGGATTTGAAGCCGCCCTGGTAGTAGGTATTGTCCTAGCTTGCTTGAAAGTGGCAGAACAAACCAGACTGAATCGTTGGGTTTATGCTGGAGTGGGAGCGGGAACCATCGCTAGTTTGCTAGTAGGATTGGTACTGGCAAGTTTGCTGGTAGGTTTGGAGTCCTATCCAGTAGTAAAGGAAAGTTTAGAGGCTGGGTTTGGGATTGTAGCCATCGCTCTCCTGAGTTGGATGTTAATCTGGATGACGAACCAAGCAAAATCCCTGAAATCTGAGGTAGAAGGAGCGATTCAGACTGCTTTAGCATCAGACAAAAGTGCAGCTTGGGTTGCTTTTACTCTCACGTTCATTGCTGTGTTACGGGAAGGTTTTGAAACAGTCTTGTTTATTGTAGCTCAGTTTGAAGCAGGTTGGAAAATGCCTGCAGTGGGAGCGGTAGCTGGGTTGACCCTGGCGGCGTTTCTGGGACTGTTGCTATTTCAGTGGGGAGTGAAAATTAATATTCGCCTCTTTTTCCAAGTAATGGGGGTTTTGTTATTGGCTATTGTGGGTGGTTTATTAGTGGGGGTACTGTCGGAAATCGATAAGGCAGTTAGTTTCCTTTCTCAGATAGATTCTAACTATGTTTCTTGGTGTTTTTCTGGAGCTTCTTGTATTTTAGGTTCTCAAGTTTGGGATGCTTCTGCTGTTTTACCAGATAAGCAGTTTCCTGGTATTATTCTCAAGGCGCTTTTTGGCTACCGACAAATTATCTATTTCGCGCAAGCAGTTGCTTATATTTTATTTATTAGCATTGTTGGCAGTCTCTATTTTAGGAGTTTGAACCCAAATAAACATCTCCAAAAATAGACATTCTGGCTGATACTAGCTAAAAGACTCTCCTTTCCGGTGGCATTTTTGAGGGAATTGGGATTTGGCAGACAATACTACCTCAAATTACTCAGCCAAGTAGTAGGGTGCGGCACTGCCCACCACAACCTAGATCTATAGCAATGAGCAATGAACAATTAACAATGAACAATTAAGAGTTCGTGCAGAAAAATGCCCCTTTCGCTTTGTACAAAGGTGATGCAGCAGATGCAGCACTTTTGCAACTAACCAAACAGGGCTATTTAACTATCTCTAATGCGCTCCAATGGAGGTTGCAATATAGTAGAGTTATTCAGAAAGCTGGCTCTGTTCAAGGAATATGTAAAATACGATAGTGTTATGGCTTTATACAAAGCACCAGAAAGATGGGAATATGGAGATTTTCAGACACCGGAGAGTCTGGCAAGGGACTGTCTGAGTATTGTTAGTAAATTAAAGTTCAAACCACAACTCATTATTGAACCCACTTGTGGAAAAGGAGAGTTTTTGCTACAATCAGAAAAAGTATTTCCTCAATCCCGCATATTTGGCTTGGATATCAACCCAAATCATTTGGAAATTTTAAAGAGTCGTATATCTAGTAAAAATGCGGAAATAGTCTGCTCTGACTTTTTTACTTACTCGTGGGAAAATTTGATTGAGAATAGTGAGCATCCGATTCTGATAATTGGCAATCCTCCTTGGGTAACAAGTTCAGAATTGAGTATTCTCCGTAGCAAGAACCTTCCGGAAAAGTCGAACTTCCAATTTATGAGGGGAATTGAAGCATTAACTGGAAAAAGCAATTTTGATATATCAGAATGGATGCTTTTACAGCATGTCAAATGGTTAGAAAACAAGCCTGGTGTAATTGCAATGCTATGTAAAACTTCCGTAGCCAGAAAAGTACTTAGGCATTGTTGGCAGAATGATTTAGATCTTACCAAAGCTAGTATTTATAAAATTGACCCATTAAAGCACTTTAATGCCTCGGTAGATGCATGCTTCTTGATTCTAGATAAAAGAGCTAAAGATTACAAATCAACTGATTGCCATGTTTACCATAGTATAGATTCAGAAAATCATTCCCATATTCTAGGCTATCATGATGACAGAGTAATTTCCAATCTTGAAGATTATACCAAGTGGCAAGAATTATTAACTGGAGAACAAAACTATAAATGGCGTTCTGGCATTAAACACGATTGTTCCAGAGTAATGGAACTGCGTAAGGATGGTATATACTATTTAGATAGAAATGATGAAAGAATATCTCTTGAAAATGAATATATTTACCCTTTGTTAAAAAGTTCAGATATTAAGAACGGCTGCACAAGCTATAGAAAACATGTGATTGTTACGCAAAAATATCTAGGTGAAGATACAAGTGTTATTGCTGATAAAGCTCCAGCAACCTGGAAATATTTAATTGATAATGCAGATAGGTTGGATAGTAGAAAAAGCTCTATATATCGTAATAAACCAAGGTTTTCTATTTTTGGAATCGGTGAATATTCGTTTTCACACTGGAAAGTTGCAATTTCAGGTTTTTATAAGAGTTTGGATTTTAGAGTTATATCTCCTGAGAATGACAAACCGGTTATGGTTGATGATACAGTATATTTTCTTTCCTGTTCATCTCAAGAAGAGGCTCAATTTTTAATGGAGATTTTAAATTATTGTGAATCAAAAGCAGCGTTATCTTCTCTGATATTCTGGCAGAACAAACGCCCTATTACTGCAGATATTTTGCACAAGCTGAACCTAAGAGCTTTGTCAAAATATCTGAATCGAGAGGAGGAGTACTCATTCTATACCAACAATACCTTTGATAAAAAACAAACGGAACTCATCTTTTGAAATCCTCAAAAGATGAATTAATAGAAAGCTTGAAAGTGCAGCTAATAGAATAATCAGCAAAGCGTTGAGCTAAAAAGTTCAATGCTTCTGTATTTAAGACTAAAATAAACAAAGAAAACAGATTATACTATTAGTGACCAACAACTAAAAAACTGAAAACACCGTCTCACTGGTCACTGGTCACTGGTCACTGGTCACTGGTCACTGGTCACTGGTCACTGAAAAGCTGCCAATTTCCTTGCTAATCCGGGGATTTAGGGTCACAATGAAAGAAAGTAAAGATAAATATCTTTTTTTAAACAATTGTTAAAAATGACCCTAAAACCCCTAAAAGATAGTAGAAAAACACCCACCCTGGACTGCGATGTAGCCATTGTAGGTGGAGGTATTGTGGGGGCAACCCTCGCTGCTGCCCTAAAAGATTCCGGCTTGAATGTGGTGATAATTGAAGCGAGACCCTTAGAAGTAGCTGCAGCAAAAAAACAAGCTTATGCCATGACTCTCCTTTCCGGTGGCATTTTTGAGGGAATTGGGATTTGGCAGAAAATACTACCTCAAATTACTAAGTTCAGTGAAATAAACCTCTCTGATCGCGGTGGTCTGGGGGTTCTATTCAACACTGCAGATTTACAAACCAAATGGTTGGGCTACGTTGCGGAACACCAGGTGGTTCTCACGGCTTTGCAAGAGTTTCTCACTGCATGTCCCAATTTAAATTGGTTGTGTCCCGCTGAAGTGCGGCAAGTATCTTATCACCAGTCTGGGGCTGAGATTGAGGTTAAACTAGGAGAAGAGATTCGTTCCCTGCGCACAAAATTAGTGGTAGGGGCTGATGGTGCTAAATCTCCCATTCGCACGGGAGCGGATATCGGCACTAAGGGCTGGAAATACTGGCAATCTTGCGTTGCTTTTACTATTAAACATTCCGCTCCTCGCAACGATATCGCCTTTGAACGGTTTTGGCCTACCGGACCCATGGGAGTTTTACCTTTATCGGGAAATCGCTGTCAAATCGTTTGGACTAACCCCCATGAAGAGGCCAAAGCTTTGCAGAAGTTAGAGGAAGACTTATTTTTGGCTCGGTTGGCAGAAAAGACTGGCGGATTGTTGGGAAAATTGGAATTAGTGGGCGATCGCTTGCTCTTTCCAGTGCAATTGATGACTTGCAACAGCTATACTAAATCTCGATTAGCATTAATTGGGGATGCAGCCCATTGCTGTCATCCTGTTGGAGGACAGGGATTAAACTTGGGTATCCGAGATGCTGCCGTGTTGGCCCAAGTCTTGCAAGAAGCAACAGCAAAAGGGGAAGATATTGGGGCTATTCCAGTTCTCAAGCGTTACGAACGGTGGCGCAAGTGGGAGAACTTTACTATTTTGGGCTTGACGGATTTTCTCGATCGCTTCTTTTCTAACAACTGGTGGCCTCTTGTAACTATCAGAAGTTTCGGTCTTTGGCTGATGGCCAATATTCCTCTTCTCAAAATTAATTCTTTGCAACTGATGACTGGGATGAAAGGACGTATTCCTACGTTAGCTCAAACAGTTGATAGCTAGAGAGTAACCAGTAATATCAATTCCGGTAGCATCGGAATGATATAGCTAGGGGCGCACTTCACCCCTATTCTAGGATTGGTTTGTATCGCTATATCAGTTTAATTATTTTAATGTAACCGGACATGATATTACTCTTATTTTTTTCGTGCCACAAACTGCTCATTGGCTCGTTTAACTTTGGAGATCCAAACATGATAGGACTTAAGAATGTCCGAGTAGGGCGTGCTACCAGGGATTAAAACACGCAATGGCGGTACAAACCACCCAGGCAACAGTTTATGCATCACTTTGCTAAAATTTTCCCGCAGGATGAACTCGGCAAATAAAGCTTTGTTAGTAGGAACGACATTCGTATCTAGTTCCCACAAGGCTTTAGCATCGGGCTGACGACGAACCGTAAATTGTTCTAGAGCTTGCTCCCAGTCTTCACCACATTCATCTAGAAGACTATTGAAAACCAACACATCCTCAAAAGCACTACAGCAACCTTGACCAAGACTTGAGGAAACAGCATGAGCAGCGTCGCCCATAATCAGCACACTGTCACTGTAGTGGTAGTGGTTGCAGCGTACTTTCAGCTGGGTTGCCAGAGGTTTTTCTAAAAAAGCTGTCGCCTCTTCCACTGACAGAAGTTGACCTACTTCGGGCATCTGCTCGCGAAAGAATCCCATCACCTGTTCTGGAGTCTTTAGACGCAGCACGGGATTATCCCTTTGCGGAAAGAATAACAGTCCCCAAAAATTCCCATCTAAGCGAGGCACTGCACCAAAGGTGATGCCATCGCTTACTCGCCAGATATGAAAACAATCAGGTTTTAAGGCAATACCTGCTTGGTCATTGCCACCAGGCAAAAACACGGTTTTGTACAAAGAATAGACGTACTTTTGCTCAAATTCAAAAAAAGGCGTGTTCCGTAAGTGAGTTCTGACGACTGAACGCGCTCCGTCTGTTCCCACCAAAACATCATAACTAATCCTGAAATCTTCTTTAGCTTTCTCTGTAACTTGCTCAAAGCTGACTGTCTTAGCTGCTAAATCGACCTTAGTACATTTACAGTTAAAATGAATTTTCACTTGTGCTTGCTGCGCCCTTTGTTCTAGTTGAGACAATAGAATCATCACTAAGCTAGTGCGGTCTGTGTTATAGGTCGGTTGTTGTTTTTGCCACAACTGAGTCTTACCATTTTTTTGATGAATAATTGTTCCCCAGTTTTCGACACACTTAGTTTTGATAGTATCTTCTAAACCTTTAAGGGGACGTAAAGCCCTCAGTCCTCTCTCGCTTAGACCGTAGGGAATAGTTTTAGCGTCGGATACCTTTACTGTACGTGGATCGCAGCGACCCTCATAAAGCTCAACTTGATATTGCTCTGGGCGCTGTAACAAGTAATGCGCTAACAGCAGCCCACAGGGGCCTGCACCAATAATTACCACTTTCTTCACTGTTGACATCTTGCCTCATCTGAAATTGCCAAAGTTTCCCACCAATTCTAAACTGTAACTGTTTCTTGAAAAGGTAAAAGTTAAATTAATACAATGAGCAATTAACAATTAACAATTAACAATTAACAATTAACAATTAACACTTCTGGAAAGCTTTTACGTATTATAGATTTTTTTAGTTGTTGCAATAGTTTTACTATAGACAAGCTTTTGGCTAATGTCAAGGGTTCGCGAAAAAAAATTTGTTTATTGACAAAAATGCTTGCTATCCCTTAGCTAGTAATAGTTTGAGCATGTTTTTCCCGGTTTAAGATTCGGTCGAGTTGACAGTTGACAGTTAATAGAGAGTTGTAGGGTGGGCATCGCCCACCATTAATCAGTTAGTTTCTGCAGTTGCTATTCAACTGCCCAGTCAATTTTTTATTGCTTTCGTTTCTTTCTGCTTAATGCTCGTGTACAGTCCAAAACTCACTGCTGGTGCTAGCATTGTTGCTGTTTTGATGACTTTATCTACTCTTGTTTTTCTCCCCACTCTACGAGCAAAAGTGCGTAATGTTTTAGTTTTGGATGCGGAAAATCAAGGAATTTTAGTAGAAACTTTTAAAGGGGCGATCGCGGTGAAAACTACTTCCGCAGCCCCACAATTTTGGCAAGAGTTGCAAACCAGATTCGGTCATCTGGCTAATTTGAGTTTGGAGACCATGAAAATTGTCATTGTTAACAATACTTTCTTTTGATATTACGAGTTATTTAACTCAGATTGTAGCTGTTGAATTTGTTGTAAAGAAAGTCCGGTAAACTGAGCTATTTGGGAAATGGGAATGCCACCGCGAAGCATATTCAGGGCTACTTGCTGCTTACCTCGCAGTTCGCCTCGCAGTTCG
>JH610879.1 GCA_000252485.1 Prochloron didemni P4-Papua_New_Guinea
CGGGTAAGTCGGCGGGGTTGCCCCCGCTTCGTCCCCTTAGAACCGGACAAGCAATTTTCACTGCATCCGGCTCAACCAATTCCTTTTGAACTCTGGTTTTTTGCTACCTCTTTCCTATTCTTGCGGCTTTGTACCTTTTGGCTTTTGGACCGCTTCCTAGGGGGATTTGTTCTCCCGGCTCTCAAGACTGCTTGTATGTCGGGATTGGCTGCACCCAAGGCGTGTATGGAGTGGTGACAATCCTCATGTAAATAAACGAGATTATCATATGTGTCCTTGCCACCAAGGTGTCTAGGTTGTATATGGTGGACATGAAGTCCCTCCTTTTCTCCCAGAGGTTGTTTGCACCATGAACATTTATATTCCTGCCATGCTGCTAATTTATCTCTCCCTTTGGAATACCTACCCATCGCAGTTGCCTCTTCTGTTTTAGCATTGCGCTTTTCCCAGTATTCCTTCAAAGAAGGGTCATCAGGACTATTTCTGTGTGCAACTAGCGTGTGACGTTGAATAGGAATCCATGAAAGTTTTTCTACATATAGATGCTCATTTTCCTTTACTCCAAAAACCCAATTATCTTTCCTCCCTGGGCATAAACGCCCGAAATATTTGTTTGAAATCCATTCACCTGATTTCTTTGGGTGGGTACGTTTGCCCCATCTCATAAGCTTCCACCAAATGTAGTAATCCAGTTCAGAGAAAGTTTCTTTGGCTACTACTCCATGGTGGTAATTTCCCCATCCTCTTATCTTTGGATTGAGGTCTCTTACTACCCTAGATGCAGGTGACCCCTTGAGACTATTAAATAGCTCTTTTAAACCTTCTTTGAATCTTTGTATATTCTTCTTAGATGGTTTAATAAGGGTGACCATACCCGTTCTACGATTAGTGGTTTTATATTTCCGAAAGTTCCATCCGAGAAAATCAAATCCATCTTTGAGATGGCTGATTCTCGTTTTTTCGTGGGATAATGTTAATCCTCTTTCGGATAACCATTTTTCAATGATTTTCTTAGCTATTTCCGCATCTTCTTTGCTTTCTGTTAGCAGCACAAAGTCATCGGCATAGCGGATAAACGAAAGGTTGCTGGTGTTATACCAGAAACCTCCATCCTTCTTCCGGGAATCTTTATTCCACTTGTATTTAATTCCTAGGGCTTCTTCAATGCCATGGAGGGCTATATTTGCCAATAACGGGCTAATTATCCCACCTTGTGGTGTACCGGCTTTGGTATCATAAAATACGTCATTATGGACATATCCTGACTTGAGCCATTGTTCCACAAGTTTCTTGGCTGGGAATTTCCCTATTTTTTCCAACAATGGTGCATGGGCGATGTTGTCAAAGCAGCCTGAAATATCTGCATCTAATACCCACCATTTACGGTTCTTTTCCCCATTGATATTCAGGAATATTCTTTGCCTTGCATCATGGGTACTTCTACCGGGTCTGAATCCATATGATGTGGGTTCAAATTGTGCCTCCCATTCTGGCTCTAATGCATTCTTGACTATGCCTTGTATGCATCGGTCAATAATACTTGGTATCCCTAGGGGTCGTTTTTTACCGTTGGATTTGGGAATGTATACTCGTCGTGTGGGTATGGGTTTCCAGCTCTTATATTCGGTTAGGGCATCGACGACCCTTCCCCTGGCTTTTGGCCCTAGTTTTGCCATTTTGTCCACCCCAGGGGTGTTTTTCCCTTTGTTGAGCTGTGTAGCCTGTTTGACCGCTATGAGTTTATTAGAGTAACTCTGGAGCATCAATTTTTGTAGGTTCTTCACCTTTTTCCAATCGCCTTCCTGAGTCGCCCGGAAAATCCTCTTTCTCAATTTCGCTACCTGCCGATAGGTCTTGGGCCAATTGACCTTATGCCAGTCGGTAGTTTGTTTTGTTACGATATCGTTCCCTGTTGGGTTCGATTCTATCTTTTCCATTACAATTAAAGTGTGAAAAATAAGGATTCCTGGCTCGGAATCAGCTGTCAAAAGTCAGCACTCTTTCGAGTCGGGTTATTACTACCCTATCCAGCCGCTTATACTTTCGTTTTTGCGTTTTCCTTTCGGAATGCTGGCATTGGCTTTCTTTGACTATCTTCTGCCGGACTGAGAGTTATACCTCGCCTTACGGTTCAGCTACCACTACCCATCGACCTAGGGGGTGGACTCATCCCGGTTTACCCGGTTACACATGAAGAAGATTCAAGTTCAAGGCCATCGTCTTTACGCCAAGCTCTCGGGGTTCTACCAGTTTGTCAGACTGGTAATCGATTGTCCGAACAATACCGGACTAATCCTAGAGTCTGTAACATCCATTACCGCTTTAGCGGATGTATCTATCATTGTGACGCTTACAACGATTCCTGTTCGTTGACCTTTGAACTTTACCCCTAACATTGCCTTCCATTGCGGTATTTTGGTTAGCTTATGCATTTCCCTCTAGCTATGATACAAACTGGTTCGGGAATCACAACAGCCCTAGTTCGGTTATCGGTACAAGTCACTATTGTGAATTTCTTGTTTAGGATTCCACTCTGGACCATTTTGTCCCTCCCAGGATGCACCTTCAGGTGGGGTCAGGCTTTGAACCCTAAGCCTCTGCTGGAGTTGGCTCCAGGCTTCTCCAAGCGCCTCTCGGTCGCCCA
>JH610880.1 GCA_000252485.1 Prochloron didemni P4-Papua_New_Guinea
GGCGGTTTCCGTTTTCCCGAGAGATATTATGAAAATCAGTTGCAAGCTAAGGCCAGCTAGGCAATTGGGAAAATTAAAGTCACAATAGTAAATCGAATTGTTGAATCTAGGTTAAGGAAGAAAGATTAATGAAAGCCATGATTCTGGCGGCTGGGAAGGGAACTCGCGTGCGTCCTATTACCTATACTATCCCAAAACCCTTAATTCCTATTTTGGAAAAGCCAGTGATGGAGTTTTTATTGGAATTATTACGGCAACATGGGTGTCAAGAAGTAATGGTAAACGTCAGTCATCTGGCCAACGAAATCGAAAGCTATTTCCGCGACGGCCAGCGCTTCGGAGTCCAGATTGGCTATTCTTTTGAAGGCAGAATTGAAGATGGAAATCTAATTGGAGAAGCATTGGGTTCTGCAGGAGGAATTAAACGCATACAAGATTTTTATCCTTTCTTTGACGATACTTTTGTAGTTCTTTGTGGCGATGCTCTCATTGATCTAAATTTAACAGCAGTGGTTAAATGGCATAAAGCCAAGGGATCTATCGCTACAGTGGTTACAAAGTCAGTACCCAAAGAATTGGTGTCCAGTTACGGGGTAGTAGTGACAGATGAGGATGATAAAATTAAAAGTTTCCAGGAAAAACCCTCGGTAGAAGAAGCCCTAAGTACCAAGATAAACACTGGAATTTATATTTTTGAACCAGAGATAATTGATTACATTCCCTCTGGTGTAGAATACGATATTGGTGGGGAATTATTTCCCAAGTTAGTGGCAAATGATGCTCCTTTTTACGCTACCTGTATGGACTTTGAGTGGGTAGATATCGGGAAAGTACCGGACTACTGGCATGCAATTAGAAGCGTGTTGCTGGGAGAAATTAAAAATGTGAAAATTCCCGGAAGAGAAGTATATCCTGGTATTTATACTGGGCTAAATGTGGCAGTGAACTGGGATAAGGTGGATATAACTGGTCCAGTTTACATCGGCGGCATGACTAAAATTGAAGATGGGGCCAAGATTATCGGTCCTACAGCTATCGGTCCTAATTGTTGTCTTTGCCGCGATACTACGGTGGATAATAGCGTTATTTTTGAATATTCCCGCTTGGCACCAGGAATTAGGTTAGTGGATAAATTAGTCTTTGGACGCTATTGTGTGGATAAAACAGGGGCTGCCATTAATGTTCAGGAAGCAGAACTGGATTGGCTCATTACCGACACTCGCCAAACTCCCCCGGATAAACAACCTACGGAAAAGCAGGCCATAGAAGAATTGCTCAATGGGAAACAAACTAGTTAAATCCCAGACCTTAAGCCAGAATAAACAATCTTTACCCCAACCCCAACCCTCCTTTGAGTTAAAAGTAAAAGCAGAGGACAATGGATTGCGTTTGGATTTGTGGCTATGTCAACAATTACCAGATTTATCGCGATCGCGCTTGCAAAAACTCATCTCCCAAGGCTTTCTGCAAGTTAACAGTCAAGTCTGTCGGAGTAAAAAGACTGCAGTGAAAACAGGCGATCGCCTTTCTCTTACTATCCCACCTACCCAACCGTTAGATTTACAACCAGAGCCGATTCCTTTAGATATTCTCTATGAAGACGACGCTCTCATCATTGTGAACAAACCTGCTGGTTTAGTAGTTCATCCCGCTCCCGGTCACGAAAGGGGTACTCTCGTCAATGCTTTATTATCTCATTGCAGGGATTTGGCAGGTATTGGGGGTGTGGAGCGTCCCGGTATCGTCCACCGACTGGATAAAGATACTTCTGGAGCTATGGTAGTAGCTAAAACCGATTTTGCTCACCAACACCTCCAAGCTCAAATTAAGGCAAAAACAGCAATTCGCCAATATCTTGGGGTGGTCTATGGCGCTCCTGCCAGTACTGAAGGTACAATTGATTTGCCTATGGGTCGCCATCCTGTCCATCGCCAGAAAATGGCTGTAGTTCCTTTGACTAAGGGGGGAAGAGAAGCTCTGACTTATTGGGAAATTATAGAAAGACTGGGGAACTATACTTTAATTCAATTCCGACTTTTTACCGGTCGTACCCATCAAATTAGAGTTCACAGCTCTTACATGGGACATCCTCTTGTAGGGGATACCGTTTACAGTTCCGGTCGTTTTGTCGGGGTTAATTTGTCGGGACAAACTCTCCATGCCCGAAGATTGTGCTTGGAACATCCGGTCTCTGGAAAGGAAATTGAGGCGATCGCTCCTTTACCTACGGATTTCTCTAAACTACTAGCATTTTTGCGTCAGAGAAGTTGTTAGTTATTTGTTGTTGGTTGTTGGTTGTTGGTTGTTTGTTGTTAGTTATTTGTTGTTGGTTGTTTGTTGTTTGTTGTTTGTTGTTTGTTGTTGGTTGTTGGTTGTTTGTACCACGTGCATTTTCAACAACTTCTACTGATACACTAGATTCTAAATTTTAATAATAAACAGCAGTTCTATTTTGCTTATTAAGCAAGCCCTAACTAGATATGATAAGAAATTCAGAAGCTTTGAAAAAGCAACAGATATTTGCAAAGTTTCATCATCATATTATATCAAATCTGAAAAAGAATGCTACAGATACAAAAGTTTTAGCGTTAATCCCTAAAATAATAGTCCAAACCCGGTTTCTTGGCTGACTAACAAAGAACTCTTATTTTCCTAATAGATAAATGTGTTGTTCTGATTTTTTCTTTTATTATAGAAGAAGTAAAGTTATTTTTACTCTTCAAGCCATTCTTGACGAGATACGCCAGCTTGTCGTAAAATCCTGCTCAAGAGTCCCACAGTGATTTGTCCTCGATGAGGATTAGGAATAATAACAGTTAGCTCTCCTCGTCTCATCTGTGGATGTTTTCCTCCTGAAAAAGGTCCTTCAAAACCAAGTTTTTGTAAGCGTTGAATAAGTTCATTCCATGTAACGGGAGATAAACGAGACATTGTTAAACTAGCTGGGTAAGATGATTTAAATCGATTTCTGCTATGACGGGAATATTAAGACCTAAACGTAAACGTAGAGCAATCCAGTCACCGAGAGCTTCTTTTAATTGGATTCTACAGCCTTCTAGAGTGGGATGATTTGCCCATACTCCTTGCAGAGGAGGGATTTCTCCCCAATAAGTGCCATCGTCTTCTACGATTTCGTACAGGGCTAGTTCCATGGCTCGGTTGATATAATTGCTTAACATGGCATGATTCGTGTTTTTTACGAGTATAGAACAATTGTTGGATCCCCCCCAGCCCCCCTCTCATTTGCTATGCGTTATAAGAAACTTTCTTAACAAAAGCTGGAATCCTTGTTGTAAAAGCAATACAGCCTGTTCTTAAACCATTAAGACTTGACAAAAAGACAAAACTATGTATTTGGAAAAATCCCACAATGTTGTCGGCGCACTCTTCGCGGATCGCTACGCGAGCGCTACCAAAAATGGTCATTTCAGCCCTATATACACAAAATGCGCTTTTGTCAAGTTTTTTGTAAAGAAAGATGTTTATAAAGGATAGCCTTTGACAAGGGGGACTTTTTCTTCTCCCCCCTTTGACAAGGGGGACTGGGGGGGATAAAGCGTTAAAGCATTTACAAATAATTTATAAATACTATTGTATCTGTAGCATTTTTTTTTAGATTTGATATTAAATCTGAAAATGTTTGCTACAAATACAATACTATCGCTCCGGTGTTGCGAAATCTCTTGGTAATTTAGGCATTGCTTATCGTTCTTTGGGAGAATATAACAAAGCAATAGATTACCTCCAGGAGTCTTTAACAATTTTTGAGGAAATAGGCGCACTCTTCGCAGATCGCTACGCGAGCGCTCCGGTATTGCTTACTCTCTCCATAATTTAGGCAATGCTTATCTTTTTATGGGAGAATACAACAAAGCAATAGATTACTACCAGCAGTCTTTAACAATAGAGAGGGAAATAGGCGATCGCTCTGGAGAATCAGGAAGTCTCAACAATCTCGGTGGAACTTACAATATTCTAAACAGATACGAAGAAGCAGAAGAAAACCTCTACCAATCCATTAAAATATACGAATCCATCCGCGAACCATTACCAGATCGTCAACAAATTTCCATCTTTGAAACCCAAACCAACAGCTACCAACTATTAGAATATGCTTTAATCGCTCAAAACAAAACTAACGCAGCCCTAGAAATAGCTGAAAGAGTAAAAGCAAGAGCCTTAGTGGGACAGTTAGCTCCCCAATCTACCTCATCCATAACCATTGAAGAAATTCGACAACTAGCCCAAGAGAAACAAGCCACCTTAGTAGAATATTCCCTCGGACTCAATAACCAATTCGACAATAACCAACTCCACATTTTGGTCATCAAACCCACCGGAGAAATTTACTTTCAGTCCTTAGACTTAACTGCCATGGGGGAGCAATTTAAAAGCGATTCCCTGATAGAATTCATTCTTGCGATGTAACAAACTATTTTAATTCATCTGCGTTTATCTGCGTTTATCGTTCGACTGAGCGGAGTCGAAGTCTGCGGTTAAAAATTCCTTCTTCAGTACAGATAAAATCTAATTTCTTATCCCAAGCATCAACTGGTAATTGAGGCAAATAAGCAAAATCAAAAACAATACCAATTGTAGTGTGAGAAGACCATTGTGTAGAACTTAGCATGCGGTCGTAATAACCGCCACCGTAACCCAAGCGATAGCCAAGGCGATCGCATGCTACTGTGGGAATAAGAATTAAATCTACTGCCTGAGATTCTATAATCTTGGATTCTATTGATGGTTCTAGAATACCGTATTTATTAGTTTCCAATTTATCTCCCAATTTCCAGCCATGCCAGATAAGAGATTTTCCTTCTATTCGCGGAAACCCCCATTGTTTTTCGGACCTAAACAAAGGACTTAGGTCGGGTTCTTGACGAAAACTGAAATAAGCAAGAATGGTCTTTGCTTCTATAAATCTAGGAAAAGATTGAAGATGACTGACAATGCGATCGCTTTTTTCTTTCCAGATAGATTTGGGGAGCGATCTCGAAGAGATCCGCGAAGCGGTGCGCCTTTGTTTCAAGAGCAACCGACGCAACTCAGCCTTCTGTACCTGCTGACTCATCAAATTAGTTTATTAGCAATAGTTTTTAATTGAGAGAAAACTCTTAATTGTTAATTGTTCATTGCCTGCACTGAGCGTAGCCGAAGTGTTCATTGTTCATTGTTTTTAGAGGATTTTTATTTATTCTTACGGGTAGGAGAACGATAGAAGGGTTTTTTGACTACTACAGCAGGATAGGTTTTCGCTCGAATTTGCACTTCTAGTTGCTGTCCCACTTTAGCTAAAGATTTGGGAAGATAAGCTAGAGCGATGGCTTTATTTAAAGTTGGGGCTAAGGTTCCGCTGGTAACTTCTCCCACTTGTTCGCCATTTAATAACACAGCATAGCCGTGACGAGCAATACCTTTATCTTCCATTTGCAATCCCACTAACCGCCGTTGAACTCCTGCGGCTTTTTGTTCTTCTAAGGCGGAACGTCCGATAAAATCTCCTTTACTGTCCCAATGGACTAACCAACTCAAACCCGCTTCAAGGGGAGTGGTATTGTCGTCCATGTCTTGTCCGTAAAGACACATTGCCGCTTCCAGGCGCAATGTGTCTCTCGCTCCCAAACCACAGGGAACCACTCCTGCATCCAGAAGTTCTTGCCATAGCTTTTGGCCCCCTGCGGCAGATATCATTATTTCCCAGCCATCTTCCCCGGTATAACCAGTTCTGGCAATAAATGCAGATTCTGCCAAAACTTCTACTTCTCTATGAGTAAAGGCTTTCATGGGGCTGAGATCTTCTTCTACTAAGGGTTGGAAAGAAGCTAAGGCTTGCGGTCCTTGCAGAGCAATCAAAACTTTATCTGGGGACCGATCTTCCAAGCGAACCGAACTATTCTCAAGATGTGTCAATAACCAGGCTTTATCTTTCGCTGTAGTGGCAGCGTTGACTATCAATATACCTTGCTGTTCTCCTGCGTCATTTTTCCCTTGGTAGTAGAAAATAATATCGTCAATTATGCCCCCTCTAGAGTTTAACAGCACTGTGTATTGAGCTTCACCTGGTTGCAGAGGTTCCAAGTCCGAAGGAACTAACCACTGAAGTTGTTGGATGAGGTCTTTCCCTTGCAAACAGAATTTGCCCATGTGGGAAATATCAAACATGCCCGCAGCGGTACGCACGGCTAAATGTTCTTGTTTCAGTCCCCTGTATTGTACTGCCATCTCCCAACCAGCAAAACCGGTAAATCTTGCTTTTTGAGCTACTGCCAGGTGGAAGAGAGGGGTACGGACAAGTTTGGCTGAGGATTCTGTCACTCTATAGGCTCCTAAGTTCTACCAAGTTCCCGCTAGTTATTCTAATTTTACTCTATGTCGGTTTTTGGTAGGTTCTAAGTTATATGATGAGTAAAGCTAAAGATTTTTTGAAAGCTTGCTTGTTTACCACAAAGGAGAGTATAAAATGATAACACTCAAAATTGTCGTTTATATCGTTGTCTTGTCGTTTATCGGTCTATTTGTTTTTGGTTTCTTGTCCTCTGACACCACTCGGAACCCCGGAAATAAAGGTTTTGACTAATCTCTCTGGAATTTAAAGACACTTGAACAACATGGGGCGATCGCGCCTTGGTCAGGCACGGCAATGCCGTGCCTCTGTGGTTTTTGACCAATAAGTCTCTATAACAGTTATATAGCGCTACGCATTTAGGTATTGTCATTAATAAAGCCTGAAACCTAGTCATAGCCATCTTTTTGAATTTTGAATTTTGAATTTTGAATTTTGAATTGCGCGTAGCGCTATAGCAGTTCGCGAGAAAGGTATAGTTACAATGGTTGGGGAATGAATGCACTATTAATTGCGGGAACGGATACTGATGCGGGTAAAACAGTATTAACTACCTCTTTGGCTGCTTATTGGCAGACTTATCACTCGGCGAAAACTTTGGGACTGATGAAGCCGATCCAAACGGGAAAGGGCGATCGCGAGTTATATCAAGATCTATTTGGCACTAATCCGGGGATAAAAATAATTAACCCTTTATATTTTACTACTCCTGTGGCTCCTCCTCTAGCCGCCGCTGAAGAAGGAAGAGATCTAGATCTTAAATTGGTTTGGCAGGCTTTTATGTCCTTGCAACAAGATCGGGATTTTGTCTTGGTGGAAGCATTGGGGGGTTTGGGTTCTCCCGTGAGTGAGGAACTGACGGTGGCGGATTTGGCTAGGGATTGGCGCTTACCTGTAGTCTTAGTGGTTCCAGTGCGGTTAGGGGCGATCTCCCAAGCTGTAGCTAATGTAGCTTTGGCTCGTCAATCTCAGGTTATTTTAAGAGGTATTGTTCTCAGTTGTATAACCCAGGAGTCAGAGATAAATCTAGGGTACTGGGCACCAAGTAAATTAATTCAATCTTTAACTAATGTGCCGATCGTGGGAGTTGTTCCTTATTTAAATAATACTACTAATTTAGAGAAACTAACTCAAGTTGCCAGTGGTTTAGATTTAGAAAGATTGTTCGGCAATGAGAACAATATCTGGATTCATTGTGGTACAGGCATCTTGCCTGTGAGTTAAGGCATCTTGCCTGTGAGTTAAGTGGCGAACACTGAAGGCAGTCTACAGTTCCAACAACCAACACTTCGACTACGCGGTCACTGCCCTTCGGCTACGCTCAGGGGCCGCGAAGTCGAAGTGCAGTGCAAGCAACAAAGAACAAACAACAAAGAACAAACAACCAACAACAAATTACAAAACTTAACACAAAAAGGGTTAATCCCTGACCCACACCTTGCTAGACTGGTTTCTTAACAAGATCGCCTTTGCTACTACTTCGCCATGGCTTAGTTCCAGCGAAGTCGATGGTACACCCAAATAAGAAAAAGCAAGCTATAAAGATATGGTAACTGCGCTTAAAAAAGAGCAATTTGAGGAAATACGCCCAGGGGTTAAAGTCCCAGCAAAGGACACTATTCTCACCCCTCGCTTCTATACTACGGACTTTGAAGCAATGGCGGAAATGGATATTTCTGTCAATGAGGAAGAGTTGCAAGCTATTCTGGAGGAGTTCCGCGCCGACTACAACCGCCATCACTTCGTGCGGGGCGAAGAATTTAAAGAATCCTTTGATAGTATTGACGGAGATACTCGCCGCTTATTTGTAGAATTTCTAGAGCGTTCTTGTACAGCAGAATTTTCTGGTTTTCTCCTTTACAAGGAACTGGGAAGAAGGCTCAAGGATAGAAGTCCTGTTTTAGCTGAGTGTTTTACCCTCATGTCTCGAGATGAAGCACGTCATTCTGGCTTCCTCAATAAAGCCATGTCAGATTTTAACATCTGCTTGGATTTGGGTTTCCTGACTAAGAGTAAAAACTATACCTTCTTCCAGCCCAAGTTTATCTTCTACGCTACCTATCTGTCGGAGAAAATCGGTTACTGGCGCTATATTACCATCTACCGTCACTTAGAGCAACATCCAGAAGACCGCATTTATCCTATTTTCAAGTTCTTTGAATGCTGGTGTCAGGACGAGAACCGCCACGGGGACTTCTTCGATGCCGTGATGAAGGCTCAACCAAAGATGTTGAATGACTGGAAAGCAAGACTGTGGTGTCGTTTCTTCTTGCTGTCAGTATTCGCCACTATGTATCTGAATGACATCCAGCGTTTTGGCTTCTATAAGGCTATTGGTTTGGATGCCAGGGAATACGACAAGCATGTTATTGAGAAGACTAACGATACTGCAGGTAGGGTATTCCCCATTGTTCTAGATATTGAGAATCCAGAATTCTACCAGCGGTTGGAAGTTTGTGTTACTAACAACGAGAAATTACGGGAAATTGTCAATTCTGGAACATCTAAGTTCCTGCAATTGTTCCAGAAATTGCCTTTATATTTCTCCAATGCTTGGCAGTTAATCAAGTTATACTTTATTAAGCCCATACGGGTAGACAACTTGGAAGGAACAGTTCGTTAATTTCCTTTGAATCTCATTATCCCCAGCGGTTCTGTAAGACAAAATCCAGAACCGCTTTTTTTGTGTTTTAAAAGTCCCCCTGCCCCCCTTTTTAAGGGGGGATCGAGGGGGGATACAGGGGGGTGGGGGATAAACCCTATTTAAGATAGAATGAACTAGCTTATTAAACTGGGGAGGTAAATTTTGGGTTTTCAATGGTATAGGTTTTGGTTTTTGGGATTGTTAGGTCTGAGCCTCAATTGCAGTATATCATCTCCCCTGGCTGCAGAAGAAAGTCCCCAACCAAGAACTGCAGAAGACCTAAATTTAAGTCCAGAAATTCTCGAAAGCAGTCCTGTATTGCAGCGTTGGTTAAAGGAAATACCCAATGTCATGGAAGATATTCGCCATGACCCCAGTTTTCCCACTCGCTGGCGGCTTGGTTATTCCAATTTTCCTTCTAATGATGGTGCAGGAGGATTTAATCTGGGAGTAGAAGATATTTTTATCGGTGGTAGCGGTTTGACAGTGAGTGGGGAGTATCAAGCTTCTTTTAATGGGGATAGGGAAGCATTGGGGGGAGATTTGCGTTACTATATCTTTCCTTTGGGCAATTATGTTAATTTGGCTCCCTTGGTGGGTTATCGGTCTTTGGAAACTGAGGATTATTCTACTAGCGGCTTAAATACTGGATTGCGGTTGATGCTGTCTTTATCTCGCACTGGGGCTACAGATATATCTTTCACTCAGAGTTTTGTCTCTCCGGGAGGGGATGAGGAGGTGGGAATAACTACTCTGGCGGTGGGTTTTGCCGTGACTCGTCATTTCCGCTTGTCTGTAGATATTCAAAAGCAAAATTCTCTCGCTGCCAAGGATAGTAGAGTAGGTTTGAGTTGGGAATGGATGAAATGACCCTCTCCCCAACCCCTCTCCCAGTGGGAGAGGGGCTATTAATTTGTGGCTTCTTTCTTAGACTTGAAGAAAACAGGACTATTATATGAATATATGAATTTATAATTGAATTGAATTTTAATGACTGGCTCCTCCGGAGCCCAATGGACTCGGGATTGAGGGAGAGGGAGGGAGGTTATTTTTAACCGCAGATGAACACAGATGAACGCGGATGTTCTTTTGATAAGTTATTGGATCAGATAATTTTATTTATAAACAACATCTCTCCCAACTGATTTATCACGTAAGTTAGCAAAATCATCAACCTCTTTAATTTTAACCGCAGATGAACACAGATGAACGCGGATGTTTTTTTGATAAGTTATTGGATGAGATAAAATTATCTATAGTTTATTTTTCGTAGGTTGGGTTGAGGTAACGAAACCCAACAGCACGGGTTATTGTGAACCGCAGATGAACGCAGATGAACGCGGATGTTTTTTTGGATAAGTTATTGGATGAGATAAAATTATCTATGAAGGATTTCGGCGGAGGGCATTTTTTAGTGCGATCGGGGGTTTTGAGGGGTACAACTCCACGTGGTATAGTATTGATTGCGGTGTGATATCACAAATTCTATGACAAAGAATTAATATGAATTACGAAAATATTTGCTACAAATAGTTTATCCAATGGTACTATAGATTGAGGTTATCCCGTAGGTTGAGAAACCGGGTTTCTTTCTAAAATTTTAGCATTAATCCTTAAAATAATAGGAGAAACCCGGTTTCTGGGCTGATTCACTATTGTATCTGTAGCAAACATTTTCAGATTTGATCTAAAATAATAGATTTAGCGCGAGCAAATTAGGATATTTAAAGTTATGTCCCTAAAGGAAGAAATTGATAAAACAAGACAAGAAATTCGGACTGATAATTACTCAATGTCAATTGGCGAATGGATTAGCCTTTACGAACATGAGGAAATTGATATTCACCCAGAGTTTCAACGGTTTTTCAGATGGTCAAAGACGCAGAAATCAGTTTTCATAGAATCCATTCTTTTGGGCATACCAATTCCACCTATTTTTGTTAGCCAAAGAGACGATGGAGTTTGGGATGTCATTGATGGATTACAAAGACTTTCAACAATATATCAATTTGTGGGTTTGATTAAACCAACCAATCCAGAAGAAGAAACTATTCCTTTTGCCCTTCAGAAAACCACATATTTACCTTCCTTGGAAGGGAAAAAATGGAACGATCCAGAGGATCCTACCAATTCTCTCAGTCAAGCACAACGCTTACTAATAAAGCGTGCAAAAATAGCAGTTAATATTGTTGAAAAAGAAAGCGATCAGATGATTAAATACGAACTATTTCAACGTCTTAATACAGGAGGTTCAATTGCCACACCACAAGAAGTAAGAAATTGCATTCTTTTAATGTTAGATCCAAAACTGTATGAATTAATCCGTTCTCTTGCAAATAGTAGATTTTTTAAAAATTGTATTGCTTTAAGCGATAAGCTCTATGAACAACAATATGATATGGAATTAGTTTTGCGCTTTGTTCTCCTTTTTGATAAAGATGAGGAAGATCTGAAACAATTGGGAGGAGATATTCACATTTTTTTAACAGAAAGTATACGTAAAATGGCTTTTCAACAAAATTGGAATAGCACCAATATAGAGAATGCATTCAACCAAACTTTTAAGATTCTTGATGAAGTAATGGGAGATAATAGCTTCAAGCGATATCAAGCAGAAAAGGATAGATTTGTTGGAGGCTTTTTATTATCTACCTATGAAGTAATCGCATTAGGCATTGGATATCACTATCAAAATCCTCCTCCAGCCCATGAGATATTGAGCCGAATAAAAAGTCTTTGGTCTGATGAAACTTACAAAAAATGGTCAGGAGCAGGAGTTAATGCTACGAGGCGCTTACCTTATCTAATTCCTCTTGGTAGGAAGATATTTTCCCCATCATGAAAATCAGAAATTTAGATGAACTTAATGACAAATTATCCGAGGATCTTGCTTGGCGGAAAAAAGAATTAGCTGCTATGAAATCTTTAATAGAGCAAAAGAGTGTTTCTCCTGACAAACATAATGTATTAGTTCGGAGTGGAATATGTATTCTTTATTCTCATTGGGAAGGTTTTATTAAATTTGCAGCTAATGCTTATATCGAGTATATTAGGTTTAAAAAACTCACATATAATCAACTTTCAAGTAATTTTTTAGCTTTAGCAATGAAAGAAAAACTGACTGATGCAAAAGAAACCAATAAACCTTCTTTGTATATACCTATCTGTGATTTTTTTCTTACCGGACTAAATAGAAAATGTCAGTTACCCAAGGATATAATCTCTACCGGCTCGAATCTTTCTTCTGAAATCTTACAAGAGATCGTATCTATTCTAGGAATAGATTTTTCCTTTTACTCTACAAAATGTGTCTTGATTGATACACAACTTTTGAAAGCAAGAAATAGTATTGCACATGGCGATTATTTACCAATTGATCGAGAAAAATATATCGAATTACACAAAGAAATTATTGACATGATTGAGATATTCCGCAATCAGATAGAAAATGCTGCTAGTGAGGAAAAATTTATGCGAAATCCATCTTGATTTTTGAATATAACTCTTTCAATCACTATAATGGAATTAAGAAGGAAATTACAGGAGAGTTAAATCATGAGTCAAGATAAAACCATGGAAATTACCCGAGGAAGTGACAATGTCTTTGAAGATTTAGGATTTGAACCTAAAGAAGCTGAGGAGCTGAAACAGCAAGCTGATTTGATGCTGGATCTGAGACAATTGATTAGAGAACATCAATGGAACTCAAAGAAAGCAGCAACATTTTTGGGTCAATCGACCGATGTAATTAAGAATTTAATCAATGGAGAAATTGATGAATTTAACATCGAGCAACTATAAAATATGATCGCAAAAGCTAAAGGAACGATTAGGGAACAGTTTGAACAACTAAAAAATCAGAAGTGTTGAATTGCTTTACAAAACTTAACACTTTTGATAGTTAAACTCCCTTTAAAGGGCGATCTCGAAGAGATCCGCTTCGCTGGCACTTCGCGGGCTCTTCGCAGATCCCTGCGCGATCGCTCTACCCAACCTACAATTGCTCTTGTCTATCCCGTAAGTTAGCAAAATCATCATCATCTAAAATAATTCCTTCAGCTTCAATTTTAGCTCTAAATTTCTCGAAAGCCGACCAAAAGCCACTAACCTCTTTAATTTTAACCGCAGATAAACACAGATGAACGCGGATGTTCTTGTCTCTTTGATTAACAATAACTAGATTCTATTGTAGGTTGGGTTGAGGTGACGAAACCCAACAATACAGAAGGTTCCTGTTGGGTTTCGCTATCACAATCCCGATGGCCTCCTTTCATTATCTAATTCTTGCTTCAATGAATCGAAACTATTCAGATCTCCATTGAATAGTCCTGTTTTGAAAAGCGCCCAATTTTCTCCCTCTTTTTCTGCTTCTTGAGTCAAAAGATTGGAAATTTTATCTCGATAATCTAATTGCCACCAAAATCTAACTGGAAATACAAATTTATATAGATTGTAGTGCAGTAAGGTAAAAAGATACTCAAATTTATCAAAGTAAAATTGATATTCTTCATCTTCCGGCAATAATTCCCTCAGAGGCAAAATTTCACATAGGCGATCGCTTAATTGTGTGTTTAGTTGGTCATATAAAAAAGTATTATGAGGATTACTATTAGGCAATAGTTGAGCATATTTGCCTTGATTTATAATATTATCAACTTTTAAGGTAAATTGTCTGTTTTTAGATCCTGGCTCCCAGTATATATTTGAAATTGACGATGGTACTCTTGCTTTATCCACTAAAGCGGCGAAAGTTCTATAATTAGAAGTTGCCAAAGCTGAAATTCCTCCTGTATAGAATAGAATCAGAGCAGGATAGTATTGCAAGCGTATCCATGTTTCGTTTCGTCCATATACTGTTGTTTCTTCGTTTGATAATTTAGTCAATCGTTGGATAACTTTTTGCCAAATAGAATCGTGATGTTCCTCACTCCAATAACATCCAGTAGCCATCATAGAAGCTAACATTTTTGTCAGCGCTTCATAATTCTCAACTCGTTTAATAAATTCTTTTTCAGAAAAATTACTATCGAGAGGAAATCTATTGGAAACTAACTTATTATAAACTCTCTCTGTCTCATCCATTACTAAATCGTGAAGACGAATGCGAGAGTTTGAATTAACTAGATATTTCTTGACTTGAGCTACAGCAATTTTAGCAGAGAGAGGATGAGGTTGATCAATTTCTTCTAAAGCAACAACTTTAGCTTCTAATTCTCGAAAGAAAGAATCAGCATCGTCAATTTTGACAAACTCTCCTTTTCTCCAATCTAGCAATTCTTTTGCTTTCCCTTTTGGTTCTCGTCTCCCAGTCCAATAAGTAGTAAATCTCCGATTGGCACATCTCTTAATCGCCTCTCTCAAGGCTTTATCCCATTCCCCAGACCAACCGCAAACGATTAGTCCGTAGTCGTCAAAGACTGTATCTAGAAGTTTATCTAAATCTGGGTGATATTGCTCCAGTTCGGCAACAGTATTTTTAATCCTCGTATCCACATAGTCCCCATGTACTTTGACAATGGTACAAGCACTATGTACTAGGGGTAAAGAACCTTGAATTGTATCTGGATTGCTAATTACTTGCGGTGTAACTCCTACTTCTTCTAATGCTTTTTCTAACAGGCGATCAAAGTTTGTGGTTATTATAACTTTAATATATTTGTTTTTTACTAAAGAGGCGATGGCCTTATGAGCTTCCGTAGGAACCTTGATTCCCCCTTCTTCTTGCTCATCTTCAGTTGGTTCAAAATAATCTTTCAATAACTGAGAACGTTCTGCAGGAGATTTAGCAACTGCTTCCAGCAATTTTGAATAATCTGGTTCTTCTTCATATTTCTCTTTATACCAAACATCGGGTTGAGGCGAGCAATCTTCACCTTCCAAGATAGCTACTTTCTGGATTAAGTCTAAAACTATATCCCATCCAGTTGGAATACTAGCAGATCGAGATATGCCCGAACCCAGCAAAAGAGCGTAAACTCCTGGACTCTTATGAACTGATATTGCCAGAGAAAGCATGGATTCTATTTGCTTCTTATTTTCCCTTTGTGTCATCGTTCTTTTTATTCTACTCTTCTATCTTAAAAGCTATGGTAGGGTGCGGCACTGCCCACCATAAGGCTGTGCGATTTTGCTTTTTTTTACCGCTTCGGAACTCACAGGCAAGATGCCTAACTCACAGGCAAGATGCCTAACTCACAGGCAAGATGCCTAACTCACAGGCAAGATGCCTAACTCACAGGCAAGATGCCTAACTCACAGGCAAGATGCCTAACTCACAGGCAAGATGCCTGTGCCACAATGAACTCAGATGATTGAGAATGAGTTATCTGTTGGTAGCAAGACTTTTTTTGATAAAACTTGACTAAGCTACAATTTGACTTTCTATTTAAAATATATCCAAAAATACTTTTTTGTCAACTCCCATTCTGCCGTAATTTATCGAAATTAATTTCTAAGAATTTCCAGTAATTTGGTATATTCGGATACTATTTGGAGGCGATCGCACAAGTCCAAAAACTGGCTGTTGGGTTTCCCGTGCTGCGGAGCAGATCCCTGCGGGATCGCTCTACCCAACCTACAATTGCTCTTGCCCAACCCAATAGCGATCGCATTTTTTTAGGTTATCCTGTCGGTTAGAAACCGGGTTTCTGACCAAAATTTTGACAATTCACCCTAAAATCATGAAAGAAACCCGGTTTCTTCGCTGAAATAATAGGTTGGTTTTCTTAAAAAGGGGGGAGCCTATAAGTTGCAGCAAGGTATTAACCTGATTTAAACTTGACAGGTAGGAACCAATCTGTACTTATATAAGGTGCAGGGCTTTTTCTGCCAGAATAAAAGGTTGCTTATTAGAAAACATGTCAACTTGTTTTATATTGGGCGTGCAACTCTTTTCAAGAAACTCCAAAATAGATTTGGCTACGAATTCCGCAAGATTAACAGGAACAGCATTGCCAATCATTTGTTCTAGACTTGTTTTGGAACCAAAAAATTTATAATCTTTAGGGAATGTCTGTAGGTAACTTCTTTCAATAGTAGTTAATGGCCTGATATTGGAGAAATCAACACCATCTGGATCGGCAGAATGTTTTTTATACCCTGATGGAAGAGGTCTATTGACTCCTCTAACCGTAGGACTGGGTTCATCTATTGAGAAAATTCCTCTTCTGCTGTAATTTCTTGGATGCCTATAGTAATACTCCAAACCTAGGCTATCACCTAAATAATCACGGATGGTCATTGGTTTGTTATTAAGGTTTTTTCTTAATGTGGGTACTAATACATTATGCGATTCCCCTAAAATTCCGATTAAGAAAAATCTATTTCTAGACTGTGGAGTGTTGCAATATGCAGCATTTAAAATTACACTGGATAACCCATATCCAGATTTCTCTAACTGCTCTGTAATATCCCTCATAATATGGCTTTTTTTAATTCTTTCCACATTCTCCATTACAAATATTTTAGGTTTATAAGCGCATATTATCTTAGCAAAGCTATAGGTTAAATTAGCACGTCCAAGAGTTTCATCTCGTTTTCCTGCAGAAGAAAAATCCTGACACGGAGGACCGCCAATTATCATATCTGGCATATAGTCATTTATAATTTGTATTGCCCCCTCTTCATCGGATAGATCGTATAAGTGGCATTTATGTTCAAAGTTCTCTTGATAAACATCAACAGCTTTATCCCAATTGTCTATTGATGCTTCGATACTGATACCGGCGTTTTGGAAACCACGACTAAAACCGCCACAACCGGAAAATAAATCTATGCACTTTATCATTTGAATAACTCCGGTGAATTAAAGATTATTGCATCAAATCTGCGCTCTGGACTAAGCATGTTTTGCCCTCCATCAAGCACAATATTTCTAATTTCACTTTTTGTTATAATAGGTGTTTCTAATCTAGCACATGACATATATTGATTTGTAATCTTGCCTGGAGAGGCAAATGCTTTATCATTTTTTGTATTATATGAAAGGTTATCTATTATCTTTTGTTGATTAAAATGACCATCATGCTGTATATCAAGTAGCATCTTGTATAGCCAAATGGCGGTTCGTGTTTGCCTTGTTATTTTATTTGCGTCAGAGTTAGTATTTGCAATTTTTGAGATAAAGTAGTTAAAGCCAGCATTGCTCCACACAAAACTCACAGGCAAGATGCCTGTGCCACATTTTTTACATTGCTAGATTTGAGGAGGCAATTTACGTTTTGCATGCTTTTCAGAAAAAGACTCAGAAGACTTCCAAAAAAGATATCAACAAAGGATTAATGATAAAATTTTGGAAAGAAACCCGGTTTGGAAACCCACGGGATAATAACAGTTCGAGAGCTTTTACAGATAGGGCAATACTTCTATCTTAAAAGTCCCCCCCTCCCCCCCTGTTTCCCCCCCTGTTTCCCCCCCACTGG
>JH610881.1 GCA_000252485.1 Prochloron didemni P4-Papua_New_Guinea
ATTTGTAGTAATCATTTTTGTATTTGATATAAGACACTATCGATAGTGTGGTGCGTTACGAACGCACCCTACTGATAAGCTTAAAAGTCCCCCTTTTTAAGGGGGATTTAGGGGGATAAACCCTCAGAGGGTCGTCGAAGCCTGTGACTTTGTGTGAAAAATTACAATTCCAAAATCCCAATCAAAGCTCCCATCAATTCTGCCAAATCTTTAGGAACCCGAAAAGAATCAACATCTTGAAATATTTCCTGCTTTTTCCTATCCAACCTAGCAAACTTCCACAAATCCCCAAGAGTTATTACTCCATATAACCAATCTTTTTCTTCAACTTGAGACAGAGCAATTAACTCAACTGCTAGCTGAGTAAAACCCCTACTCAAGTCATCATTTTTTGCTTCCACTACAATCAGACTTTGACTAGATTTCAACAAATAATCCAGATTTCCTTTCAACCAATTATTCACTTTTAAAGGATATTCAATGCGCAGTTGACATTGACAATAACGAACTACTTCTAACAGCACCGGTGCAACTAGAGTTTCTCTTCTCGCTGCTTCGCTACTGAGACTAATAAAAGGTAAAGTATCTTCTATTCTTTGCTGCAGTTCTGCAATAATGTTGATGGGCTTATCTGTTTGAGGAATTGCTAGTTTTCCTCTAATTAAACTATAACCCAGTTCTGCCAAAATTTCATCCGTCTCGTAGCTCATCTCGAAATAAGAGCGAAATGTATAAGATTCGCCTTCTTGGATAATCTTTATTTTCGACATTAGTTTTGTTGGTTGTTGGTTGTTGGTTGGTGGCACGGGCTTCTAGCCTGTGGTTGGTTGTTGGTTGTTGGTTGCCTGCACTGAGCGTAGTCGAAGTGTTGGTTGTTGGTTGGTTGTTTATAACTAAGGGTTGGGACTAAAAATAATTCCACTGGGGTTGATTGAAAATAAATTTGCTGTACCGTTAGCACTAATTATACCATCAATAGTAGAGGCTTGGCCTCCTGTGACGGGGGTGATGATGTTGTTAACATAGGCAATAGGGAAGAACAAATAACAAATAACCAACAACAAATATTAAGTTTTATTAAAAAATAGCAGTTATTCAACTTAACAACACAATTTTAGAGTATCATAGAGATGATACGAAGAAAAACACAGAAAAATCTTAGATTCTATCTAATTGCTATTACCTGTTAACTCGACCGAATCTGAAAATTGAGAACAAGCTAGGAACCAAGAGGAATAAGGCTTTTGCAAGTTTCTGGCATTTTTTGCCCAGATGTTCGTCACGAATTAAATTTTGAATTTTTGAATTTTGAATTTTGAATTCGACGGTCGGGAGCTATCAACTATCAACTCGACCGAATCTGAAAATTGACAACAAGCTAAAACCTAAGAGGGATAAGGCTTTTAAAGTTTCTGCCATTTTTTGCGGAGACATTCGTCAATTCAACATGTTTGAATTTTTAATTTTGAATTTTGAATTCTCCGTCAGGAGCTATCAACTATCAACTGCTATATGTCTAAATTTTCTGATTGGCTCGTTAAAACTCCCGTTTGGGTTTTTTGCTCCTGGATCCCGATTGTTGGCGGTTTAGGGATTGTCTATGCAGGGGATAAAACTAAAAATCAATCTTGGTCATTGCTGGGCCTAGGCTACACTATCTCAGGATTGTTTTTCTCCGCGTTGCAATGGACTCCATTGGTTTTTTCCTTTGGATTGTTCAAATTGTTACTGCGTTGGGACTGAAGAAAGTCTATTTAATTAAAACTAATCGGCGATCGCTACCTCTTACGGATGCAAAAATGGCGCTGTTAATTGCAGCAAATAAGGGTAAAATAGATATTAACAGTTGTTCTAAAAACGATTTAGTCTACAGTTTGGGATTGTCTATTGTCTATGCTAACGATATTGAAAAACTGAGAAATGAAGGTTATATTTTTACTCACATTGAGGAGTTAGGAGAAGTTGCTGGAGTTCCAGAAAGTTATTTGCCGAAAATTGAACCGTTGGTTACTTTTAGCTACGATATTAATAAGGAAACAGATGTTTCTTGGCGGCGGCTAAACAGTCTCAGTTTAGAAGAATTAATCGCTTGCGAACTAGAACCAGAATTAGCTAGACAAATTATTGCAGAAAGGGAAGCAAGTGGCTCTTTTGAATCTGTCATAGATGTGACAAAGCGCACGGGAATACCTTTAAGTGCCTATCGTCATTTAATCTAATCTAAGGGAAGAGGGAATAGGGAAGAGGGAATATTTATAAGCAATTGTAGGTTGGGTTAAGCGATAGCGAAACCCAACACAACAGGATATAGCACTACGCATTTAGGTTAGGACATTAATAAAGCCTGAAACCTAGTCATAGCCTCTGAATGAATTTTGAATTTTGAATTTTGAATTGCGCGTAGCGCTATAGCTGGCTACAGTTTTGCCATGATGGTCTTTTTTAAACCGCAGACTTCGGCTCCGCTCAGTCGAACGATGAACACAGATGAACGCAGATGATTTCCGGATGGTTATTGGTGGAAAGCATATTGTTGTAATTGCCGTTTTTTTTGCTTCCTTTCTATTCCTAATTCTCAAAGTCCCCATTTGTAGCAAACATTTTCGTATTTTATATAAATATCCCCTAAAAACTAACTAATTCAAACAACAAATAACCAACAACAAATAACCAACAACTGATTAGAGTATTGGTATCAATGACAAACCTCAATTTACCCATCCTTGAGGATTTCATCCAGGATATCCTCGGTTAAACCATTGACTTTCGCTTGGTTTTGCATTTCTTGGATAATCTCATCGAGCGCTCGCGAAGCGATCTGCTTCGCAGCACGCTCTTTCATGGTTTGTTTAAGCCAACTGTTAATCAAGATTTGAATTGTTTGCCGTTCTTTTGGATTGGCTTGGAGATAGTGTTTCGCAACATCGTTATCAACCTGAATTGTAATGTTTTCCATCTGACTGTCCTTATACAAAATATGGATCGAAGGGAGCTTTTTTTAGATATACCCTTGGCTAATTTACAATTTCAGCTTCTATTTAAATATGACTCAATTTTCTGTCTTTCCCCATTCTATCGTAAATTATTGAAAATATTTACTAATAATTTGCCGATTTTTGGTATAGCTGGCTACAGTTTTGCCATGATGGACTTTTTTAAACCGCAGATGAACACAGATGAACGCAGATGATTTCCCAGATGGTTATTGGTGGAAAGCATATTGTTGTAATTGCCGTTTTTTTGCTTCCTTTCTATTCCTCAATATTCCCCACACATTAATTAATTCAAACAACAAACAACAAACAACAAACAACAAACAACAAACAACAAACAACAAACAACAAACAACAAACAACAAACAACAAACAACAAACAACAAACAACAAAGAATCCCACGAATAAGCTAGCAGATTCGTGAGAATATTGATTCTAAGCAGTCCACTCAGTGTGGAAAAACTCTCCCTTGGGTTTGTCTACTCGTTCGTAAGTATGAGCTCCGAAATAATCCCGCTGGGCTTGAGTGAGATTTTGAGGCAGGCGATCGCGCCGATAGCTATCGAAATAATCCAAAGAAGCGCTAAATGCAGGAACGGGAACTCCTAATTTACTGGCGATTCCCACTACTTCTCGCCATGCAGCCTGACGGTCTAAAATAGACTGCTTGAACTCTGGAGCTAAGAGTAAATTAGGCAATTGAGGATTGTCCTTAAATGCGGATTTAATCTTATCTAAGAAACCAGCCCGAATGATACAGCCCCCCTTCCAAATGCGAGCAATTTCTGCTAGATTCAAATTGTAATCGTATTCTGCAGATGCCTTGTTTAATAAAGCCATTCCTTGAGCGTAGGAACACATTTTCGAGCAATAGAGAGCATCTCGCACTTGGTGGATAAAGGTTTCTGGATAACCATCGTACTTGCCTTGTGGACCTGTTAGCTGTTTCATCGCTGCCACTCTTTCTGGCTTGTAAGAAGAGAGAACTCGGGCATTTACTGCTGCATACATGGTAGGAATGGGAACTCCCAACTCCAGAGAACTAACTACCGTCCAGCGTCCCGTTCCCTTTTGACCTGCAGAGTCCAAAATCAAATCTACCAGAGGCAATTGAGTTTCCTTGTCGATATAGTTGAAGATATCTGCGGTAATTTCAATTAAAAAGGAATTTAACTCGTCCGTAGTATTCCATTTAGCAAATACTTCGTGCAACTGTTCGTGGTTCAAACCCAAGCCATTTCTGAGGAGGTCATAGGCTTCGGCAATCAGCTGCATGTCCCCATATTCAATGCCGTTGTGAACCATTTTCACGTAGTGACCGGCTCCCCGAGGACCGATATAAGTAACGCAAGGACCGTCATCCACTTGAGCGGCGATTTTGGTGAGAATGGGTTCTAAGTAATTATAAGCTGCTTCCGTGCCTCCCGGCATTAAGCTGGGACCGTTGAGAGCCCCTTCCTCGCCTCCACTCACACCCATACCCACAAAACCCAGTCCCGTGGCTTCTAAGTCATTGGTACGTCGTTCCGTATCGTCGTAGAGAGAGTTGCCACCGTCAATAATAGTGTCTCCTTCTTCCAGGAGGGGTTTCAATTCTTCGATAACTGCGTCCACCGGTTTTCCTGCTTTCACCATGACCAGGATTTTGCGAGGACGTTCCAGGCTTTTGACGAACTCTTCCAGACTGTAGGCCGCCACTACATCCTTACCGGTGGCCCTCCAGGCCATGAATTTTTCTGTTTTCGCTGGTGTGCGGTTGTACACGGCGATGGGAAAACCCCGACTTTCTACATTGAGCGCTAGGTTTTCTCCCATCACCGCCAAACCGATAACGCCGAAGGTTCTTGCTGCCATAAATCTTCCTTGGTTGAGAGAACAGGATTTTCCCAGGGTAGCTCGATCCCCTCCATCTTTCTCTAAAGAAGTTCTTAAGCTATCTACAGTGGATAGTGGATAGTGGATAGTGGATAGTGGATAGTGGATAGTTGACAGTTGATAGTTGATAGTTAATACAAAGGCATCGCCCACCATCTAACTTATTGTTAAATAAATATAGCGCTTCGCTCCTAAAGTGTCGTTTAATGCTACATTTGTTGTACAAAAGTGCTGCATCTGCTGCATCACCTTTGCACAAAGCGAAAGGGGCATTTTTCTTATCAACCTCTTAATTGTTCATTGTTAATTGTTCATTGCTCATTGCTATAGCTTGAGAGGAGACGCAATAGACAGCAAATTTTAATATTTTCTTTATAAAATTCTTACTTAAAATTCAATAAAAAACTCGAAAATTCTTCTTTCGGTTAGCTAATATGGTATTAGCAATTAGTAGGGAAACATGGATATGTTAGTGGAAAACCAAGAAAATAAGGTATTTACAGTACAAATTTTGAATGAACAAACAGGCTTAGACGAAACAATTAAAGTTAGTAGAGACCAGTATATCCTGGATGCTGCCTTTGTGGAAGGAGTGCAATTACCTCATTCCTGTCGCCAAGCTGCTTGCGTTACCTGTGCCTGCAAACTAGTGTATGGTTCGGTAGAACACGACCATCATGGTTTAAAAATACAAGAAAAAGATGCAGGTTTTTTCCTCCCCTGTAAAAGTCGTCCTCTCTCAAATTGTATTATCTTGGCCTGCAAAGAAGATGAATTACTGGATTTATAAGTAAGATCTGACAAGTTTTTGGTATTACATGATTGTGACCAAAATTTTCAAAACTGAAAACACCGTCTCACTGATCACTGGTCACTAATAGACATCTATATATTTATTTCAAGTTGAGAGATAAATAAAGCTTTCGGTGGGCGATGCCCACCCTACAATTCTAGGACAGCCCAGACTTGCCCTGCCCTTCGACTTCGCTCAGGGACCGCGTAGCCGAAGGGGGGCTATCCCACGGGTTATTGAAGATTATCGTTAGATTAAGAAAATGCTATATTAAGCTTAATAAGTCACTACATCAACACCTTCCCGGAGGTTTCTAAATGAAAATAGTTAAACCGGACAAACCAGAAAACAAGACTTTTGGGGATTTGGCTTATATGGCGATCGCCCAATACTACAAAAAAATCCTCAAGCACGAAGCTGGGGTTTTAAAGGATAAAGATCCGGAAGAATTACACCAAATGCGGGTGGGAATGCGAGGGTTGCGTTCTGCCATGACAGGTTTCCAGGCTGCACTCAATCTGCCAGTAGAACAGCAAGAAGTAGGACGCATCGCTCGTATTTTAGGTAAGTTGAGAGACTTGGATGTCTTGGGAGATAGCCTGAAACAAATAGATTCCCAGACTTTATCTGACCAGGAGCAAAAAAGTTTAACTAAAGCAGTCAAAGTTTTAACTACAAAGCGCAAATCTGCCTTTAAAAAAGTTCAAGCCACTCTCAAGGGAAAGAATTACGCTAAATTTAAACAAAAGTTGCAAGGTTGGTTAGATAAACCTCGCTATGAAGAAATTGCCGCTCTTTCTCTGGAACCCATTCTTCCAGATTTGCTGTCTCCCCAGGTTAGTAATTTTTTGCTTCATCCCGGTTGGTTAGTGGGAAGTAAAATAGTAGAAGGAGAAATTCAATTTCAATCCCAATTAGAGCAACCAGAGGTAGAAGTTTTGCTGGGCAAACGGGAAAAAGTGGTTCACGATTTGCGCAAAGAAGCCAAACGATCTCGTTACAATCTGGAATTGTTTACCCAATTTTACGGCGATACTTATGGCCGCTATGTGAAGGAGATAAAAAAAATGCAAACTGTGATTGGGGAAATTCAAGATTGTTTTGTTTTGCGCCTCTTTCTAGGGGATGCTTTGGGGAAAAAATGGCAAAATCTTGCTCCAACTCTAGCAAGTCAATTGAAAGAAAAGCGCTATGAAAAATGGCAGGAATGGGAAGCACTGCGCCACCAATTTTTAAATGCTCAAACTAAGCAACAGTTCCGCGAAACAGTGCAACATCCGGTGCAAATTATGAAAAATAAAGAAAATCTAAAAAAAGAGGTAGTGACAGGCTAAAAGGAATAGAATTGTAGTTAAATTAAAATTATATAGCACTACGCATTTAGGTTAGGACATTAATAAAGCCTGAAACCTAGTCATAGCCTCTGAATGAATTTTGAATTTTGAATTTTGAATTGCGCGTAGCGCTATAATTCCTTTAAGCAAAATTTAACTCGTCCATTACCTAGGGTTTACCTTGAGAAAGTAGATTAGGAGTTGCGGTCAAATACTTGAACTTCTAGAAGACTTGTACCATATGCTCCTAACCTATAGGGAAACAACTAAAACGCACCGGGACGAACATCAAGAGACAAAACAAATTAGTTCTTATGAAAGGGGAGAAGAAATACCTCTTTTAGATGGAGGAGTTTGGCAATTATATCGGGG
>JH610882.1 GCA_000252485.1 Prochloron didemni P4-Papua_New_Guinea
CCTCTTTTAGATGGAGGAGTTTGGCAATTATATCGGGGTTTCGTCCAGTTGAGTACCCTCCATAGCAACGGCGATGACGTAATTCTTAACTGGGCAAAACAGGGAGCATTTTTTGGTAAATGGTTAGCTAGAAGTAATAATTATCGCGCTACAGCATTATCTAATGTTTATATTGCCTGGTATTCTTTGCCGGAAATAGAAACCAACAGTCAACTAGCTAGAGCAATGTTAACTGAGGAAATAAAAGCGATGCAACAGAGAGAATCTTTGCTGGCCATCGCCAAGATTAAATTGGTGGAAGATAGGCTGCACCATTTGCTATTCTTTTTGCAAGAGGAAATGGGAGAAACTAGAGAAGAAGGAATCCGTTTAAAAGCTCGTTTGACTCATCAAAATATAGCTGATGCCATTAGAACTACTAGGGTGACAGTTACCAAACTGTTTGGGGATTTTCAACGTAAAGGTTTGGTGGCTTTTGATGAGGAGAGACATTTGATTGTTAAAAAATAATAAACTTGGTTTTATCCCCCTAAATCCCCCTTATTAAGGGGGACTTTGAAAATAAGATGTGGTAGCAATTGTAGGTTGGGTTGAGCGATAGCGAAACCCAACACCAATGTTGTGGCTTGTTGGGCGAGCGCTCAGGGACCTCGTAGCCGAAGGGTTTCGTGACCTCAACCCAACCTACGATTTATAAACTTAATTGTTCATTGTTTATTGTTCATTGCTCATTGCTATTAATGACAAATATTCAACAGCGTAGCTACAAAATCGGGATAAGAAATAGCTGCAGCTTCTGCACCTCTAACGATAGTTTTATTGCTGGCATTCAGACCCGCTATAGCCAAACTCATAGCTATGCGATGGTCTGTATAACTGTCCACTTCTGTCCCCGTTAGAGGGGTTCCCCCTACTATCTCTAAACCATCGGCATATTCCGTAATTTTCGCCCCCATAGCGTTTAATTGAGAAGCCATCACTGCCAGGCGATCGCTCTCTTTCACTCTTAATTCTGCCGCATCTTTAATCAGAGTAGTGCCTTGAGCAAACACTGCCGCTACTGCGAGAATGGGAATCTCGTCAATTAAGCGAGGAATGATATCCCCTTCGAGAGTACATCCTTGGAGGGGTCCGTAGCGCACTCGCAAGTCTGCTACCGGTTCCCCCGCTACTTCCCGTTGATTTTCCAATTGTATATCTGCTTCCATCATCTCTAAGGCTTCCAGAATACCGGTGCGAGTGGGATTGACTCCTACATTTTCGATGAGCAACTCGGAACCGGGAACGATGGCCCCAGCCACTAACCAGAAAGCTGCAGAACTGATATCTCCCGGAACTACCACCTTTTGTCCGGTGAGTTGACTTCCTCCCGTTATAGTGACGGTTTTAGTCGGGCGATCCACCCTTAAGTCCGCCCCAAATGCCTTTAACATTCTCTCACTGTGGTCCCGGGAAATAGCTGGTTCGGTGACCGCAGTTTTCCCTTCTGTTAATAAACCCGCCAGCAAGATGCAGGATTTTACTTGAGCGGAAGCAATAGGACTGTGGTAATGTATCGGTTGGAGGGACTCTCCTTTGATGGCCAAGGGGGCGAGAGAATGGTTTGCTCTTCCCCAAATAGAAGCACCCATCTGTTGCAAGGGTTTAACTACCCGAGACATGGGACGACCCCGCAGGGATTGGTCTCCGGTTACTGTAAAAAACCGTCCCCCAGAACCAGCCAGCAGTCCTAACATCAATCTGAGGGTAGTTCCCGAGTTCCCAGCATTTAACACCTCTGCAGGTTCCGCGAGGTTATTTAAACCCACTCCTTTAACTATGACTTTTTCTGTATTCAATTGGGAGATTTCCGCTCCCATGGCTCGGAAACAACTAGCAGTACTGCGGGGGTCTTCTCCTAATAACAATCCCTCAATGGTGGTTTCTCCTGAGGCGATCGCCCCTAACATTAAAGCGCGATGGGAAATAGACTTATCTCCAGGTATGCCGAGGGTTCCTGTCAAAGATAGTCCCGAAGAAGGAGGGTGGATGATTAGGTCTTGGTGATTATTGTTGGTAGTGAGAGCGATGATAGGGCTTGACATGACAATTGGCAGGATGTGGCGTAGTTTATACTATCAAATCTTGAACCGCAGATGAACACAGATAAACGCAGATGGGGAGCGGTCATAAGCAGACCTATGTAGGGTGCGTTCGTAACGCACCGACCCACAATAAACGCAGATGGGGAGCGGTCATAAGCAGACCTATGTAGGGTGCGTTCGTAACGCACCGA
>JH610883.1 GCA_000252485.1 Prochloron didemni P4-Papua_New_Guinea
AAACTCTAATCCGCACCACTCCTATGGAATCCATCACCTTAAATAAACTATCCCCTCAACTTAGCCAAAGCCGACCACAAAGAGCCATCAACAACGGACGCACCATGGAAGAAGAAATTACCGCTATCCTAGCCAAAGAACTAACCAACCAAGCCCCATCAACACCAGAAACCGACCTCGCCACAGCCATTGAGCAACGCTTCGCCTCCTTTGGTGAATTCGACCTTCCCACAATTCCTAGAGCACCGACCCACAATAAACGCAGATGGATACAGATAATTTACCTCAATACCTTTGCTCGGGCTGAGAAACCGGGTTTCTTTCCCAAATTTTCAGATTAAGAGTAAAGTAATAGTAGAAACCCGGTTTCTGCGCTTAAGTCTGGGTTTAGAAACACTAATGTTTGAATAGACATGATTATCCTCGTAGCTATGTAGGGTGCGTTCGTAACGCACCGACCAAAATTTATAAATTATTAATATACTGGCCCTTTTAGTGTTTACTATTTCCTCAGAGCAACCGCAAGCTGTATAACTATCAACTGTCCACTATCAACTGTCAACTGTCCACTATCAACTGTCAACTGTCCACTATCAACTGTCAACTGTCCACTATCAACTGTCAACTGTCCACTATCAACTGTCAACTGTCCACTATCAACTGTCAACTGTCCACTATCAACTGTCAACTGCTATATTCTAACTTTCCTACCCAAAAATTAAAACAAACAAGTGGATAAGGATTCTTTTGAACAAAAACTTTGGAAATCAGCCGATAAACTGCGGAAAAATATTGATGCTGCGGAATACAAGCATATTGTCTTGGGTTTAATCTTCCTGAAGTACATCTCCGATGCTTTTGAGGAGTTGCAGCAAAAGCTAGAAGCAAATGAATGGGCTGACCCAGAAGATAAAGATGAGTATACAGCACAAAATGTTTTCTTTGTGCCGAAAGAGGCGCGATGGTCAGATATTCAGGGTCAGGGGAAACAGGAAAATATCGGTGAAACAATAGACAAGGCCATGGACTGCATCGAGCAGGAAAACGGCAAACGGCTTAAGGGGATTTTGCCCAAGGTTTATGGTCAGCAAAAACTTGATTCCCGCTCTTTGGGTGGGCTGATTGATTTAATTGGCAAAATTACCATTGGGGATGCAAAGGCTGAGGCTCAGGATGTTTTGGGTCGGGTGTATGAGTATTTTCTGGGTCAGTTTGCCCTGAATGAGGGCAGAAAAGGGGGGCAGTTCTACACGCCGGAAAGTATCGTGCGGCTTTTGGTGGAAATGTTGGAACCTTACAGTGGTAGAGTGTTTGACCCCTGTTGTGGTTCCGGGGGAATGTTTATTCAGAGTGAAAAGTTTATTGCGGCCCACCAAGGGCGACTTGATGATATTTCCATTTATGGCCAGGAGAGTAACGAGACGACCTACAAATTATGCCTGATGAACCTGGCGATTCGGGGGATTGACAGCTCCAATATGAAATGGAATGCTGAGGGCTCCTTTTTGAATGATGCCCACAAGAATCTGAAGGCTGATTTTGTCCTGGCTAACCCTCCTTTTAATGATAGTGATTGGAGTGGGGATTCATTGGGCAATGATGGGCGTTGGTTATATGGTGTGCCTCCTAAGAATAATGCCAATTTTGCTTGGGTGCAGCATTTCCTTTCTCATCTATCCCCCACGGGTTCCGCTGGGTTTGTGCTGTCTAATGGGTCGTTGTCTTCTAATACCGGTGGTGAGGGGAAGATTCGCCAGGCTCTGGTAGAGGCGGATTTGGTGGATTGTATTGTGATGTTGCCTACTCAGCTTTTTTTATAATACTGGGATTCCCGCTTGTTTGTGGTTTCTGAGTCGGCCCTCCCCTAGCCCCTCCCAGGGGGAGGGGACAAGAAAGGGAGGGGGATTGGCCCTCCCCTAGCCCCTCCCAGGGGAGGGGACAAGAACAAGAACAAGAACAAGGACAAGGACAAGGACAAGGACAAGGACAAGGACAAGGACAAGGACAAGAACAAGGACAAGGACAAGGACAAGGACAAGGACAAGGACAAGGACAAGGACAAGAACAAGGATAAGGATAAGGATAAGGACAAGAAAAAGGAGAGGGATCGGAGTGGTGAGGTGTTGTTTATTGATGCTTCGGAGCTAGGTTATATGGTGAATCGTCGTAATCGGGCTTTTGCGGATCAGGATATTGCTAAGATTGTGGAGACTTATCATGGATGGAAAAAAACGGGGGGTCATTATCAGGACATCAAGGGTTTTTGTAAGTCGGCGACTTTGGAGGAGATTCAAAAGCATAAATTTGTCTTGACTCCGGGGCGATATGTGGGGATTCCTGATGAGGTGGATGATGGGGTGAGTTTTGAGGAGAAAATGGGGGCTTTGACGACAGATCTGGCGGCTCAGATGGAGGAAGGTTTGGCTCTGGATGAGGAGATTAAAACACAGTTGGCTAAGGTGGGGTTTGAAATATGAGTGAGTCAAACAAAATTGCCATAAAGGATGGTTTGGTTACAATCATTGATTATCGCGGAAAAACACCTCCAAAATCTTCTAAAGGAATAACTTTAATTAGCGCAGCAAATATAAAATCAGGTTCATTAGATTTTACTCGAAGAGAATACATTAGTTTTAAAGATTATCAAACTTGGACTGTAAGAGGTTTCGCACAGCCAGGTGATATTTTATTTACGACAGAAGCACCTACTGGAGAAGTTGCTTTATATCCTGAAGAAGGTACTTTTCAAATATCAAGGAGAGTAATTGCTTTAAGAACAGATGAAAAATTGCTTCACAATTATTATTTGTTTTACGCTCTTCAAGCTCCCCTAATAAAAGGGAAATTATTACAATCTAATAGAGGAAGCACTGTACCTAGATTACTCAAAACAGATATTACAGATTTTCAGTTTGAAGTTCCTAGTTAT
>JH610884.1 GCA_000252485.1 Prochloron didemni P4-Papua_New_Guinea
ACTCGCTTAGAAAATATTGTTGATACGATTAATGGCTATTCATATAAAGGAACTGATTTAGGAGAATCTGAAACAGCCCTAGTCAATTTGAAGAATTTTGATCGTTCAGGAGGCTTTAGATTAGATGGGTTTAAAGAAATACTAACTAACAATTACAAAAAAAGACATTTAGTTAGCCCTAATGATTTATTAGTAGCACATACTGATTTGACACACAATGCAGAAGTACTAGGAAATCCCATATTAATACAGCCGATTGATAAATATTCAAGATATGTATTTTCAATGGATTTAGTATGCGTTAAATCAAAAAGAAAAAGCATGAATAATTTCTTTTTATACTATTTATTATCTACAATGTTTTTTAAAAAACATTGCGTTGGATATGCAAACGGAACAACTGTTTTGCACCTTAATAAAAGAGCAATTCCAGATTTTCAATTTGCAATGCCAAAGAATTATGAATGTATTTTAAAATTTCAAAAAATAGCACAATCTCACAGAGAAAAAATCACAAATAACGAAAAGCAAATCCAAACTCTAACAAAAACTCGTGATACCTTGCTCCCCAAACTGATGAGCGGACAACTGCGAGTGAAAGAACAAAAATTATAGCTGATTAAGCTAAATATCAAGAGTATCTATCTCAAAAATTAATTCTAATTCAAGCTCATGAAACTAACTGAAAATCAAATTGAACAATTCACGCTGGGACTTTTTGCAAGTCTCGGTTATCAACATATTCAAGGAATTGATCTGGCTCCAAATAGGGAGCATCAAGAAAGAGAAAATTATAGCGATGATGGAAAAAAACGGGGGGTCATTATCAGGACATCAAGGGTTTTTGTAAGTCGGCGACGTTGGAGGAGATTCAAAAGCATAAGTTTGTGTTGACTCCGGGGCGATATGTGGGGATTCCTGACGAGGTGGATGATGGGGTGAGTTTTGAGGAGAAAATGGGGGCTTTGACGACAGATCTGGCGGCTCAGATGGAGGAAGGTTTGGCTCTGGATGAGGAGATTAAAACACAGTTGGCTAAGGTGGGGTTTGAAATATGAGTGAGTGGAAGGAAACAGAAATTGGTGATATTCCTAAACAGTGGGATATTGTTAACTTTTCAGATTTTATTGATATAAAAAGTGGACAGGTAAAGCCCCACAAAAAACCCTACTCCCAAATGATTCACGTGGGTTCAGAAAACATCGAATCCAACAATGGCCGACTGCTAAATTTAAAAACAAATGAAGAATGTAATGTAAAGAGTGGAAATTACCTTTTTACAGAAGAAGATATTTTATATTCAAAAATACGACCCTATTTTAATAAAGTTGCGAGTCCTTGTTTTCAAGGAACTTGTAGTGCTGATATATATCCAGTACGTCCTAGAGACAAGACAAAATTTGATAAGAAGTTTCTTTTTTACTTTTTATTGTCAAACTTTTTCTTACATCAGGCTATCTCTTCACAGGCACGTACAGGAATTCCGAAAATAAATAGAGAGCAATTGGGAATTATACGGTTAATCAAACCACCAATTG
>JH610885.1 GCA_000252485.1 Prochloron didemni P4-Papua_New_Guinea
AAGAACAAAAAGCGATCGCGGACGTTCTCTCCTGCCTAGATGGGAAGATTGAGAACCTGAGACGGCAGAATGAAACGTTAGAGGCGATCGCCCAAACATTATTTAAACATTGGTTTATGGATTTTGAGTTTCCTAATGAAGATGGCAAGCCCTATAAATCATCTGGTGGCGCGATGATTCCCTCAGAATTAGGCGAGATTCCGGAAGGTTGGCGAGTCGGAACTTTAGGAGAAGTTGTAGATATTAATAAAAATAGTATTAATCAAAAATATTCTCATTCAATCATTGAATATGTAGATATATCTTCTGTTGGAACTGGAATTTTAGAAGGAACAACTCAATATGAACTAAAAAACGCACCGAGTCGAGCAAAACGTTTAGTACAACACGGGGATGTTATCTGGTCAGGTGTTAGACCAAACCGCAAATCATATCTTTTTATTTCTCATCCTTTAGAGAATCTTGTCATTTCAACTGGTTTTATTACTTTAAGTGCTAAACTAATTCCGTTTTCTTATCTCTATAATTGGGTGACTACAGAATCTTTTGTTGATTATTTAAAATTTAATGCTTCAGGTAGTGCTTATCCAGCAGTAAAAGCGGAACATTTCAAAATAGCTGAAATTCTAATAGCTTCAGAAGTCATACTTGCTAATTTCCATGAATTAGTTAATCCAATGCGAGAGAAAATTCATCAAAATTATCATCAAATCCAAACCCTAACAAAAACTCGTGATACCTTGCTCCCCAAACTGATGAGCGGACAACTGCGAGTGAAAGAACAAAAATTATAGCTGATTAAGCTAAATATCAAGAGTATCTATCTCAAAAATTAATTCTAATTATAGCTCATGAAACTAACTGAAAATCAAATTGAACAATTCACGCTGGGACTTTTTGCAAGTCTCGGTTATCAACATATTCAAGGAATTGATCTGGCTCCAAATAGGGAGCATCAAGAAAGAGAAAATTATAGCGATGATGGAAAAAAACGGGGGGTCATTATCAGGACATTAAGGGTTTTTGTAAGTCGGCGACTTTGGAGGAGATTCAAAAGCATAAGTTTGTCTTGACTCCGGGGCGATATGTGGGGATTCCTGACGAGGTGGATGATGGGGTGAGTTTTGAGGAGAAAATGGGGGCTTTGACGACAGACCTGGCGGCTCAGATGCAGGAAGGTTTGGCTCTGGATGAGGAGATTAAAACACAGTTGGCTAAGGTGGGGTTTGAAATATGAGTGAGTGGAAGGAAGTTTATTTAAACGAAGCCTATAGTATTCGTTCAGGACTCTCAAAACCAGCATCTGAGTTTGGGTCAGGCTTTCCTTTTTTATCATTTAAAGAAGTATTTAATAATTTTTTTGTGCCAAAAATTATATTTGAACTTGTTCAATCTACAGATAAAGAAAGATTAGGTTGTTCAATTGAAAGAGGCGATGTATTTCTTACTCGAACTAGCGAGACAATTCATGAGTTGGGAATGAGCTGTGTTGCTTTGAAAAATTATGAGAATGCAACATTTAATGGATTTACTAAAAGATTACGCCCTAAAGGAAATCCTGTAATTGTTCCAGAATATGCTGGATATTATTTTCGATCTCCTAGATTTAGAGCCGAAGTAACAGCATTATCTTCTTCTTCTACAAGGGCAAGTTTAAACAATGACATGATCGGACGATTAACAATCCGATTTCCGAGCGAAAAAGAACAAAAAGCGATCGCGGATGTTCTCTCCTGCCTAGATGGGAAGATTGAGAACCTGAGACGGCAGAATGAAACGTTGGAGGCGATCGCCCAAACATTATTTAAACATTGGTTTATGGATTTTGAGTTTCCTAATGAAGATGGCAAGCCCTATAAATCATCTGGTGGCGCGATGATTCCCTCAGAATTAGGCGAGATTCCCGCAGGTTGGCGAGTT
>JH610886.1 GCA_000252485.1 Prochloron didemni P4-Papua_New_Guinea
CGGTAATATAGAAGGGGTTTATGAGCATTTTCAAGATAAGGGGTTATCTCTGAAAGATTACCTAAAGGCAGGAGTTAAGTATTCCTTGCTCTTCTGCCAAAGACCAAAGACTTTAATAGGTCATGTCAATTTGATAATCGGTTTTTATCAAGATAATTTGTTAAAATTTAGAAAAAAGGGTAAAGAGGCAGATGCCCCTAATGACCCATCAGACTTATGGCCTGTATTTAATTTTATTTACAAAAATCCTCACGTTCTTTCTTTAGCGGACAGCAATCTTGTTTTGCGTGGTGTTTTTTCAGCTGTTACTGGTAAGTCCCAAGGGTTCATGACCAATTCAAGAAGCAAATTGGAAGACCAATTAATGGAAAAACTGGGGCATGAATCTGGAAAGAACACTCCTGTAAAAAAAGTGCCTTGGCCCGAAGGAATATACGATCGAGATAGAGAGATTGCAGAGGATAGTGGTTCAGATAATCCTACTAGAAAAATAGAACCAAGAAAGATTACTCGAACCTATGCACAAAATTTACTTTTACGAGGATTAATACGTGCAGGTGTAATTCAGGGAGATTTAGGGGGATAAACCTTATATCAAATCTGAAAATGGTTGCTACAGATACATTAGTGAATTTGATTTCTGCCCAGAAACCGGGTTTCTCCTATTATTTTAAGGGTTAATGCTAAAATTTTGGCCTATTCCCGGTTTCTCAACCACGGGATAACCTCAATCTATATTATGATGGGAAAAACTATTTGTAGCAAACATTCTCGTAATTCATATTATTTGTAGCAATCCTAAACGTATTTGATATAATTGGAATATACGAGAATCCAGAAACCCGGTTTCTAAATCCAGGTTTCTAACCCCGGTTTAACCAGAATTGAGATTATTTGTTCAGGGAATCCCCATGCTTGTCCTGCAAATTGACTGGACGGTAATCTTCTCTTGATTGCCAACGTATTTTGACACTTTTGTGTAGATCCTCAAAGTTATCTGAAACCTCACGAGTTTCCTTTAACTTGTCAACCCAACTTTGAGGTTTTATATTAAAATCATCAATGGGGTTGGGATAAACACTAGTAGGAATGACACTTGTATCGATTTCTAGATTCAGTCCCAATTCTTTGATGGAGTCTATCATCCATTGTAACGTTCCATCTGACAAACCCCTTTGTTCTTCAGTACCTCCACCGACACAACCATGATTGCCAGGAAACCACTTCTGAATCAGTTTTTGCTCCTCTGTTCTCTGGCTTTTCTCCATTAGGGTCGGAGAGAAAACTTTCCGTTGTTCGTCAATAGCCACTGCATGGAGTGCATTTTGGATAATTGGACTTAATTTACAGTCATGGAACTGATATTTTGCGTTAACCTTGGCATCAAGATTGATGAAGGGAATCAGATTGGGAATACCCAAGGAACCGACCGTATCAAAACAAGCTAGTAAAGTAATTGGAACGCGATTGCCATATTTCTCAGTTTTGAAACCATATTTCTGGCGAAAAGCTTCTATTAGACATGTCCAAAAACTATCTTGACATAGGGGTTCAGAATCTTTTCTGGAGATGTCTATTTTCGGGTTATCGGGTTTGGCGGGATCGCGGTAAAGTTCGTAAGCTTTAGAAGCTTGACAAATGTGAGGACGGGATAGTAACCCAGAATTATACATCAGACCAGCTAAACTACGGACGGTATAAGCACCACGACTAAACCCAAAGAGATAAATTTCGTCTCCTGGAGAGTAGTTAAGACAGAGAAAGCGATAACCATCTTGAATGTTCTGGTCGATACCTTTTCCAAAACCACCCCCCATAAGACTATCAATTATACCGCCTTCCGTGCCAATTCCCGCATCATAAAATACAACTTGGGGGATGCCGTCACTGGCAACTGGTTCAATAGCTTGAGCTATCTTAACTACATTGCTAGGATAAGAAGATTCTAAATCTTGCCAAGTTCCATCACAGCAAACGATTAGACGTTTCATTTTTCTCTTGAAATTCTTCAGTTCTTATTATAGCACGAATAAAGTCAAAGCGAACTAATAGTTGGCGTTATACTATTTACGATATTCGACGTGCCAAGTCAGTAGTTAAAAACAATGGGGTGTGGTCAAAAGTAGTTGTTCTCCGGTTGAATATGTAGAAAGTTAATTGTGGGGTAGCCCTCTGGGCTGCCTATCTTTTAGGGTAAGCCGCGACTTAAAATTCAACTGTTTTTGACCGCACCCGTCACAGGCAAGATTTGTGTCACAGGCAAGATGCCTGTGCCACGATTAATGCAGATGAATACGGATATTTTACTACTAGAAAACTGCTATATAGCATTTCTTAGACTCATGAGGTACATCTATGATATCGGCCTATGAAAGTGTTTACTATGCAGAACAAGAAAAAGAACTAGAATGGTATTTCCTGTGGTCAAAAGTAGTTTTTGGGGCTAAATATCTATTCATCAACCGTGGGGTAGACGAATGGGCTGCCTAGTCTTCAGGGTAAGCCGCGACTATTGAGAATATAAAATTCAACTGTTTTTGACCGCACCCAAAACAACGCTTCAATATTAGTATTGGGACTTAAACGAAAAATAAGAGCAAAGTGGTGTATAATAGAATTTAGTAGGTATTCAACCTCAACCCAAGTTCCACTAGGGTGTGGTCAAAACCAGTTGGGTCTAAAACTGCAGTCCGTCGTCCGACTATTGATACTGCTTTTGACTACAGCGATAGATGTTCTGGTGGGCAGTGCCGCACCCTACTCAAAAACCCTATCAACTACTTTTGAACACACCGGTTCCACTAAGCTCTTTGATTTATCATGTCCAATAGTCAAAAACTTATCAAGACAACCAAGCGGCGCTACTTATTTATTTTCCTGCTCTTAATTCTTAGTTTTTCTCTTTCTTGTACAGGTAACAAAGAAAATAGAAATAGACAAGAACAAGAAGAATCCTCAATTCCCGAGAAAAATTCCCAGCCATTAGCAAGAAGTAAACCAAGAGAATTGGCTTCTCAAAAATGGTGGCAGAATGCCGTCTTTTATCAAATTTTTCCCAGAAGCTTTAAAGACTCTGATGGGGACGGAAACGGAGATTTTCAAGGTATGACATCACAACTGGATTATTTGGCTGACCTGGGTATTACCGCCATTTGGCTAACTCCAATATTTGAAGCACCATCCTATCATGGTTATGATTATCAAAAATTCTATGAGGTAGAATCGGACTATGGCACAATGGAAGATTTAGAAAACTTTCTTGCAGAAGCTGAAACAAGAGGAATAAAAGTGATTACTGATTTAGTAATTAATCATATTTCTAATGAGCATGAATGGTTCAAAAAATCAGTGCAAAAGGAAGAACCATATACGGATTATTTTATTTGGAGGAAAGAAATACCCGAAGGTCACTGGGGAAAACCTTGGGTGGAGCCGAATGAAGAAGGGTATAATCAACCTAAATGGGTTTGGTTTTACAACGAAGACCGAGGAGAATATTACTATGCAGCCTTTGGTGAGACTCAGCCAGATTTAAACCTTGAAAATCCCGCTGTGGTAAAAGAACTCAAAAAACTTACTAGATTTTGGATTGATAAAGGCTTTGATGGATTTCGATTAGATGCCATACGCTACCCTATTGAAGAAGGGCCTTATCCACAACAATCAGATACACAGAGTACTCTAGATTTTTGGATTGATTATAACAGTTTTGTCAAGAATATTGATTCAAATATCATGTTAATTGGCGAAGTCTGGACTTCTCTTGGAGTTGTAGCTCAATATTATAACAATGGCAAGGGTATAGACGTTTGCTTTGATTTTGAATTTGGGGATGACATTATCAATGCTCTCAACTCAACCATAAGCAAAAGAAAAAGTAAAGCAAAAATGGGCCCCACTGGAAGTGTGAAAGGTAAACAAACTCTTGTACAAGCCATTCAGGATAATTTTTATGCAAAAGGGAAAGAAATAGCTCCTCTGAGCTTTTATGCTCCTTTTCTCACTAATCATGACCAAGAGAGAGTCATGTATGAACTCGGTGACGATCCTAAAAAGATGAAAATTGCTGCTGTTCTTTTATTGACAACTGTTGGCAATCCTTATATCTACTATGGGGAAGAAATTGGCATGACTCAAACTAAAATAGGAGATGACCAATTTAAAAGAGCCCCTATGCAATGGGACGATTCAGAATATGCCAATTTTACCACAGGGAATACTTTATGGGTTGATGAGGGGAAATGGTTTCCCTGGATAACAAAGCATCAACCATGGTGGAAAGAGATGTGGGATTCTTTTGAGGACAAAAAAGCTGATTCTGTAGAAGGACAAAAAAGTGATCCTGATTCCTTGTTAAATCTTTACAAGAAATTAATTGCCATTAGAAAAGCCTATCCAGAATTTAGTAGCCTTGAGAACGAATCTTTAGAATTTATTGACAATAAATCAGATGTTTTGGCTTTTAAAAGAAAATCAAGAACTGGAGCTGAATCTTTGGTCATCGTTAATGGTTCCACTCAAGAGCCGAAGGAAGTCAAGATAGATTATTTACAAGGTAATAATTTTATCAATCTCCTGGATAACAGTGAAATATCGTTTGAAGATGGGACAATCACTCTTGCTCCTGGAGCATTTTATATTTTAAAGGTTAATTGAAACTTCCACTTTGTTGTTTAGGCCCATCCAAATCTATAGCAGTTGACAGTTGATAGTTGACAGTTGATAGTTAATACAGCACAGCAGCGGTTGCTAATCCGTGTAGCAATCGTTCTAATATTGCTATATAGGGCTTCGCGCTCGTCTATTTACAGATTTTTCTGAGACTACAAATGTATCAAGGGCTTCAAAATTTAGTTGTAACTACACCAATAAGCGAAGCGCTATATCAATAAAACACCATTTTGCAAATACCGCTTTACGAATTTTTACTCTCTAGGGGCGATCGCTAAGAGCGATAGCCTTAGTGTAATATAGTATAATTTAAATGTATTACTTCATGCTGTTGCTGCTAGCATGCGGATGAGAGTGGTTTTCCCCGCTCCGTTGGGACCGATGAGTCCGTAGACTTCCCCCATCTTTACTTCTAACTCCACGTCGTTGACCGCAACGTGGCGATCGAATTGTTTGCTCAGTCTTTCGGTGGCGATAGCGAGTGTTGTGCCATAATCACAGTGGTTCAGCGTCTATTATTGCTAGCCTAACTGACAATGAATTGTTCCTGTGGGTTCCGTTGCCAAATTGGAAACACGGTTCGATAGAACCATTGTTATATTCTTGATTGTTCATTGTTCATTGTTTATTGTTCATTGTTGATTGTTAATGCCTCAGATAGTTTTAGTGGAACCGCAAATTCCTCCCAATACGGGAAATATCGCTCGCACTTGCGCCGCAACGGGAACTCAGCTGCATTTAGTGGCTCCTTTGGGATTTGAAATCAGCGATCGCCATCTGAAAAGAGCGGGATTAGATTATTGGCCCCATGTAGACTTACACTATCACCATAGTTTTGCCCATTTCCAAGCAGTAGCCCAACAAAGAGGAGGAAGATTAATTGGTTTTAGCGTCCGAGGTAATTGCAGTTATATTCAATGGGAATATAAATCAGATGATTGGTTATTATTTGGCAGCGAAACTACCGGTTTATCTTCTCAAGTTCTAGATACTTGCCACAGTACTTTATATATTCCCATGAATCGGGAACATGTGCGCAGTTTGAATCTTTCCGTTAGCGTTTCCGTGGCTTTATTTGAAGCTCGTCGTCAACTTTGCCACCAACAATAAATCCACTTTGCTAAATGTAGTCTTATAAAGATGATATAAGATGATATAATCAGGATAAGCTGTTTATCATTTAACCCTCCATATGGATTATCTCTCATTACCAGAAGCAACCTCCAACCTTGACAATCTAATCGATCGCATTACAGAAACCCACGAACCTATGATGATTAAAGGGACACAAAATGATGTTGTTTTAATATCAAAAGAAGATTGGTCGGCTATTCAAGAAACGATTTATCTTAACTCAATTCCCGGATATATTGACTCAATTAATGAAGCCATAGAGAGTTCCAGAGAAGAATGGGTTAATGCAAAAGAGCTAGGTTTATAATTGTGTGGGAAGTTATTTTAAGTAAAAAAGCACAAGAAGATTTAGATAAGTTACAAAAAATCGGACTTTTTGCTAAAGTTAAAAAACTGATTGATCTCCTGAGGGAGAATCCTTTTCTCTCTCCTCCTTTGTATGAAAAATTAGTAGGAAACTTAAAAGGATGTTATTCTCGCCGTATCAATATCAAGCATCGATTAGTTTATCGTGTGATAAAAAAAACCAAAACTGTGGAAATTTTAAGAATGTGGTCCCATTACGAATAGCGATAGCACTATCAGTTGGTTTTATGGGTTACAGTACAAAGCGATCGCATGAGACTTAAAGAAAAATATAGGAATCGCCAGGAAGATTGCTACAGGAGAAAGCAACCGAAGGTTGCTGTATCAACTATCAACTATCAACTATCAACTATCAACTAATATAAATGGCTAAATTATCCCAAGAATTAAACCGCTATTTTTTTGAGGAAGAAAGAACGGAAAAAGTAACTTTAGCGAATATTTTCGCATTAGCGGGAGAGCGAATATTTGGCTTTTTATTCGTCATCCTTGCCCTTCCTTCTGCCTTGCCAATACCTGCCCCTGGTTATTCCATTCCCTTCGGAATATTAATGCTTTTATTAGCAATGCAAATGATTTTTGGAGCTAAACGTCCCTGGTTACCCAGGAGAATGTTAACTGGTTCCATCAAACTAACAAAAGCTCAATCCGTAGTGAAAGCAGGTATTCCTTGGTTACAGAAAATTGAAGCAGTAACTCATCCTCGACTCAGCTATATTTGTACCAGCCTACTGGGAAAAATTTTAATTGGAATGACTATTTGTCTCATGTCCATTTCCATGATGATACCCATTCCCGGTACTAATACAATCCCAGCTATGGGCATATTTATTACGGCTTTTGGCTTGCAAGAAGAAGACGGTTTGATTAGTTTAGCAGGTCTCCTTGTTTGTTGTATTGGCGGTGCTATTTCTGTGGGGATTATTTTTGTGGGAGTTAATCTTGTGGATATCTTGAAAGACTTTCTCAAACAATCTTTCTGAGTGAATTGAACAATTTACTTTTTGCTATACTGAGTAGGGTGGGCATCCCCCACCATCTACTTATTGACGTGCAGAAGATGCCTAACCGTGATCGCGAGGTTATTATTCGATGGATAGATTAAATAATTACCGCAAACTAATTGAAGAGATTATCACCAATCATACAATCATCCCTTATAAACATGGAGATCTCAAATTTGAGACTGTGTTTGATCGCTCCTCAGATCGCTACCTGCTGATGATTTTAGGCCGTTATAATAAGAAGTACGAGCATGGTTGTTTAATCCACATGGATCTGATAGAGGGAAAAATCTGGATTCAACGGGATGGAACGGAAGTGGGAGTAGCCAATGAATTAGTTGAAGCTGGTGTTCCCAAAGAGCATATTGTTTTGGGTTTTAAGTCACCCGAACTGAGAAAAGATACGGAATTTGCTGTTACTTAGGGCTTGCGGATGTTGTATCGTAGTATAGATTGAGGTTATCCCGTAGCTTGAGAAACCCGGTTTCTGGGTTGGGGTGTGGTGGGCAGTGCCGCACCCTACAAAAAGGCTATTGTATTTGTAGCAAACCTTTTTAGAACCGAGAATCAAACTTTAACTCGACCGAATCTTAAACCGGGAAAAATATGCTCAAACTATTACTAGCCAAGGGATTGAAAAGTTTCTGAAATGACATTTGG